>JAUZPS010000048.1 GCA_030705945.1 Bacillota bacterium | reverse complement strand
TTGGCTGCGGGACTAGGATTCGAACCCAGACAGACTGAGCCAGAGTCAGTAGTGCTACCCTTACACAATCCCGCAATACTCGCGACAAAGGATATTATAGCGCAATATATAAAGCATTGCAATAGAAAATTTATAAAAAAAGATTGGTTTATTTTTCAAGTAGGAAAGATCTTTATATAAAGCCAATACAATCTTTATCAGTTATTCATGCCACGAAAAATGAAATTTACATCAAATAGAAAGAGACAAAGTATTGTTTTATATTTGAAAGCATAGATTTTTATTAGGGGTTAAGTGTGAAATCTGGTGAAATAATGGCAATTTTATTTTTTTTAGGGGGTTTTTTTATGGGAGGGTTTTTAGGCTTTGTGTATGCTGCGTTAGTAGTTTCTGCTAAGACAGGAAGTGAAAGAGAGACAAATAAAGAATAAAAAGCAAGGATTAATTGAGCTCTTTTAATCAGCGCCTTTTTAATAGAAAGTTCGTAATAATTCCAACCTTAAAAAATAACTTCCTAAATATGCCGGATATAGCCGTAAAACCTTTGGCGGTTAGTGCTTGTATCAATTTAATTCTTGACATAAATTTTAAAAAAGTTTACAATGATTTTATGCTAACACGTATATTTTTCATACATTAGCAACTGTCCATTGAAAACTGAATAACAAGGAGGTGTGTACCATAATATTTATAGGTTTAGCAATTGGTCTTGGAATTGGAGCAATTTTTTCATTTATATTTTTCAAGTTGGGAATTCAATTCAGGAAGAAACAAGCTGAAGAAAAAATTGGCGGTGCTGAAAACGAAGCGGCTAAGATATTAAACGAAGCTGCTAAGCAAGCTGAAAGCAAAAAAAGAGAAGTTCTCCTTGAAGCGAAGGAAGAAATTCATAAGAGCAAGGATACGCTTGAAAAAGAAATAAGAGACAGAAGAAATGAAGTTCAGAGGCTTGAGAGAAGACTTGTGCAGAAAGAAGAAACTCTTGACCGCAAGATGGAGACTCTCGAACAGAAGGATGAACAGCTCAACAAAAAGACAAAAGATGTGCAAGCCCTACAGGATAAGACACTTGAAATTCAGAAAAAGCAAACTGAAGAATTAGAGAGAATATCCGGACTTTCAGTAGATGACGCAAAGGAATATTTGCTTAGAAATATTGAGAGTGAAGTAAAGCATGAAGCTGCTATTTTGATTAAAGAAATCGAAGCTAAGGCAAAGGAAGAAGCTGATAAAAAGGCTAAGGATATAATTGCCTGCTCGATTCAGAAATGCGCGGCTGATCATGCTTCAGAAATTACAGTATCTGTTGTTCCACTTCCTAACGATGAAATGAAGGGAAGAATAATAGGTCGTGAAGGACGTAATATCAGAACTTTGGAAACACTGACAGGAATTGATCTTATTATCGATGATACACCGGAAGCAGTTATTTTATCAGGTTTTGATCCGATAAGAAGAGAAGTGGCTAGAATTACCCTTGAAAAACTTATCCTTGATGGAAGAATACATCCCGCAAGGATTGAAGAAATGGTTGAAAAGGCTAAGAAAGAAGTTGAAAATACAATCCGTCAGGAAGGTGACCGCGCTACATTCGAAACAGGCATCCACGGATTGCATCCTGAAGTTATTAAGCTTTTAGGTAAGCTAAGATTCAGGACAAGCTACGGACAGAATGTGTTGAATCATTCAATTGAAGTTGCGCAACTGGCGGGATTAATGGCTGCAGAACTCGGTGTAGATGTTACTCTTGCGAAAAGAGCGGGTTTACTGCACGATATAGGGAAAGCAGTGGATCATGAGATAGAAGGTTCTCATGTTACTATTGGCGCTGATCTTGCAAAGAAGTATAAAGAAAACAACGACGTTATCAGCGCGATTTTATCACACCATGGTGATGTTGAAGCTACAACAATTGTAGCAGTCCTTGTTCAGGCGGCAGACTCTATTTCTGCGGCAAGGCCTGGAGCAAGAAGAGAAACTTTGGAATCATATATTAAACGTCTCGAAAAACTCGAAGAAATTGCTAATTCTTTCACGGGGGTTGAAAAGTCATTTGCAATTCAAGCGGGTAGAGAAGTCAGGATAATGGTTAAGCCTGAAGACGTTACTGATGAAGGTATGATAATGATGTCTCGTGAAATTGTCAAGAAAATTGAAAGCGAGCTTGAGTACCCAGGTCAGATCAAAGTTAATGTAATAAGAGAAGTTAGAGCTATTGAATATGCAAAATAGTAAAGATTAATATACATAAAAAGCGTGGAGACACGCTTTTTGTGCTTTAATTGGCATTTTAGCGATTTTAAGTCTAGTGTAATATTGGCAGAAAAGTTTATATTTTGAAATATCCAGTATACCAATTTGCCAAAATGTTACGGCGTAATGACCAGTAGTATTCAAATCGGAAAGATGGAAAAATTAAACTTTTTTATCTATAGATTCTACTTTAGATGTTTTATCAATATATAAGTGTTGGTCATAATAAGAAATGGAGGATTTAGTTTGAAGGTTTTATTTATAGGGGATGTTGTTGGAAATCCTGGAAGAAAAGTAGCAAAGGAAATGATAAATAAAATAAAAAAAGAAGAAGCTATTGATTTTTGCATTGTAAATGGTGAAAATGCGGCAGGCGGAAGCGGCATCACGTATGTAATTGCTCAGGAGTTGTATAAAAGTGGGGTGGATGGTATAACCTTGGGTAATCATACTTGGTCAAAAAATGAAATTTTAAACTTTATTGAAAGCGATAATAAAATAGTAAGACCTGCAAATTATCCTCAGGAACTACCGGGACAAGGCTCTGTAATTTTAAACGGTAAAAATGGGAAGATTGGAATATTAAATCTATTAGGCAGAGTGTACATGGATAATATTGATTGCCCTTTTAAAGCAGCTGACAGGGAATTAGAACATTTAAAAAAAGAAGTAAAGGTTGTTCTTGTTGATATGCATGCTGAAGCAACTTCTGAAAAAATTGCGTTGGCTTGGCATTTGGATGGAAGGGTGAGTTGTGTTTTAGGCACTCATACCCATGTTCAGACTTCAGATGAAAGAATTTTTCCTTTTGGGACAGGATACATAACGGATGTTGGAATGACTGGACCATATGAAGGAGTTATCGGCGTGAATAAGGAAATTGTTTTAAGAAAATTTTTAACCCACATGCCTGTTAAGTTTGAGGTGGCAAAGGGAAAAGTTATATTTAATGCGGTAGTGCTGGAAATTGATGAAGTTAATGGGAAAACTACGAATATTAGAAGAATAAGTGAAATAATAGATGTTTAGCCTCCAAAAATTTTTTTGAAAAATATTAGTCTTGAATGCTTAGAGAGCATATAAATTAAGCCTTAACTACACTTGAGACAGACAAATGTAATATTTTATTTGCATTTAATCTCCCTAACACTAATATAAAAAAAGGATTTTTCATTTTTTTGTAGAATTATTATTATAGAAAACGTTTTAGGGGGTACGAGAATGGACGTATTAAAAGTCTCATCAAAATCCAATCCAAATTCTATTGCTGGTGCTTTAGCAGGTGTTATTCGTGAAAAGGGTTCTGCAGAAATACAGGCTATAGGAGCTGGAGCTTTGAATCAAGCTGTTAAAGCTATCGCAATTGCCCGCGGCTTTGTTGCCCCATCTGGAATCGAACTAATATGTATACCAGCATTCACTGACGTTGTAATTGACGGAGAAGAAAGAACTGCAATTAAGTTATTGGTTGAACCAAGAAGGTAAAAAATTACGATAATTTTCTAATACTTTCAGATTGATTAGTATGCTAGAAAAATTTATCGAAGTTTGTTGTTTTAAGCTCCATACAGAGCTTGGGAATAACTAACAAAATTACTTCCGTTTTTGCATGTTTAAGAAAATATATTTCTTAAACGCATGAAATTATGATGCCGATGGTTGTAGAGATAACCAAATGTAAAATTAGTTTTATCAGTTGCGTCAAACAGCCGAAAAATGGCTTTTCAAAGCGAGCTGATATTAACTTACAGTTGGTTTATCTATACGAAATTAAGCTCATTTTGAGTTGAAATTTACCGGGATCATAATTTCTCAGATAAATTTTTAGGTTTTTATTGCCTCTGGCAATTATGCCCTAATGATTTGTTTGGTTAATTATAAATGCAAAAATTCAGTGGAGTAATTTTTTTGCGTTCAGAAAAATATTTTTTTTTACTCAGCATCCTTTTTAGATTGAGTCCTAACCCTTAAATGTTGACACATATCCTTAAGTATATCTTTTGCGGAGCGAGAGTTTGATTCATTAATAAGCGGAATGAAAATCAAAGATATAAGCAGTCTCGTTGCGAAAGTAATAATAAATAATGCCTGATAGTGATTAAACGTTTGTCCCGTAATAAAAGAGATACTTAATCTTTTCAAATAGGGTTCTGATATTTTCATAAAGTAAGAGCCTAGCAGATACGACATTCCAATTCCAACAATAGAAGTAAACATAGTGTAGTTTGCCAGATACGAGGTCCTATCTTTTTTGGGAGCAAGCCAGATTGAAAGGTTTATAAAAGTCATTTCAAAGCCTGGCCAGAAGATTCCTGTAATAAGACTTGAAATCGGCATGACCCAAAAATAGTTGCTAGGTGTGGCAAAACACCATAGAAACGGTATAAATGATATTACTACGGTTGATATAGTCGCGACGGGTTTATTTCCGTATTTGTCAATTATCCTGCCTACCATTCTGACGGAAAAAATTGTGGCAAGATTTTGAACGAATTGAGATCGCAGGTAAATGGAAAAAAGACTCATATTGAGTTGTTTAATCATAAACATAAATAGAAACGGCGTCGGAAGATTTATTCCAAAATTCCATAGGGAAACAGCTACAATGAGCTTTAAGTAATTTTTATCCTTAAAAGGTTCTTTTAAGGAACTGATACTTTGTTTTTCCGTTGACTCGATTGGAGGATCCCTGATCCATATAAAACAAAATATATCTACCGCGCCGATTAGCGCAACAATAATGAATAAAACTGAGTAATTTATTAGGCTATGGTATTTATCGATGTATGCGCCTATTATAATTCCGCTCACAGCTCCAGATATGGTATATATCATCATTCTCTTGCTAAAATATCTGCCTCTGATTTTTAAAGGAACAAGGGAACCCATCCATGAGAAGAAAGCAACTCCGGTTATAGAACTTGAGGCGGAGGCTATCATAACCAGTATGGCAATGGATATAAAAATCAGGTCGCCATTTTTTTGTGGAATTAATAGGGGTATTAATGCTATTGGGATAAAAAGAAACCTGTGAATAAAACCGGTTATCAAAAAGATAATTTTTCTTTTTCCAGAGTTTTCGATATTAAATGAAAAAGGTAGTTGAATTACACTTCCAAGGATAGCTAAAGCCATAATAATTCCATATTTGAAGTCATTTATACCAAGCTGGACAGCAAATTTTGCAAAGGCGGCTCCGCCCACTGGGTTTCCTACTGAAACGAAAAAGACATTACCAAAGGTCACAGCCATAATCACATAAGTCAAACTTTTACGCAGTTCTTTACCTTTAATATTATTTCCCATCAGTATTCCTTTCTTCAATTAAACTTGTTGCCAAAGTGAATTATAGCAAATTACAAGGAGCGCGCGCAACTCAAGATCAATAAAATAAATTGAAAATTGAATAATAAATAATGGTAAAAATATTGAATTAATATTATAATAAAGCAAGGTAAGGGAATGATACCTTAATAATTATTTATTATTAAGATTAGGCAGTATCAGAAAAATAACTGGTCAACTGGTCGTTTCAAAAACTTGATATAACGAGTTTTCATCATACAAAACTTGAACAAGGAATTTTTTGAAACGCCCTTAATAAACATTTTAAAAGCTTTTAAAATTGATATACTATATTTAAATACTTCGGACGGTGAATAATGACAAATCTAATAATAGTGGTAATTATTTATATAATAATTTTTGGAAATGATAAATTTAAAGAAAAAGCAAGATCAATTCTTCCGATAATACTTGGAATTGTTTTGGTTTTGTTTACTGCTGCGGCTCTGATATTCAGATCCTCTAATTATTTACTTGGAAATTCTACTGACTTTTTACTAATTGTGGTTGTTTTTATACTGATCTTTGGGGTTGAAAAATTTAAGAAAAAGAATCAAATCGCAGTATTGGCAATAATAGGCGGCATAATGATGTGTTTTCTCGTGCAGAAGCTGTACTACCTAAGGATTTATCTGGCAGTTTCAGACTGGAAAAGTATAATGGACGGAGTAGGATTACTACTTGGAATATTATTTGTAGTCTATATGATTAACACCTTTTTAAGAAAAAATAAAAACTAATATTTCGATTAATAAATTGTTTTTCCTGATTTGTGGATTAAAAATGTCAATTAGTCAGTATCAAAAAGAAAACTTATCAACTGGGCATTTCAAAAACTTGATATAATGGGTTTTTATAATATAAAACTTGAACAAGGAAATTTTTGAAACGCCCTTATTTGTGAGGGAATAATATGAAATCAATTTGGAGATATTTACTTATCTTAATATCAATTCTTGCGTTATGGAATACAGTTATAATTAAGCCGCTGAAGCTATTTACGGTCTTTTTGCACGAGCTTGGGCATTCATTAATGGCTTTAATATTTGGATATGGTATAAGCGGTATAAGAATAAATTTCAATGAAAGTGGATACGCGCTGGTTAAAACAAAGGGCTGGCTTTCTCAGATTCTCACTTTGAATGGAGGATATCTGGGAAGTCTGTTTTTTGCGTTGCTTATTTTATCCCTAAAAAAAACGCCTGTAAGAAAATATCTGCTTGGTATTATTTCCATCGTTTTTCTGGCTGTTTCTATCAGGTTCGGCGGATTTAGCTTTACTTTGTTGTATTCAATTATTTTCGCGGTTATAGTTATGCTTATTTATATGATCCACAATGACAAGGTAATCGATTGGGCATTGGATATAATAGGTATTTCAAGCGTAGCATATGCCATATATGACACCTTCGTTGATACAATATTGGTACAGTTTAAATTTCCCCTCCAGATGATAGGCGGAAAGGCTGGCGTAAGCGATGCCGAGCAGTTGTCACACATTTGGCCATATATTCCTGCTTTTATATGGGGAGTATTCTGGCTGGTAATTTCATTATTAGCTATATATTTACTCTTGGTAAAATCAGGCGGCTCGTCAAGCCCTGCTAAGTCAAAGAAATAATAACTTATATATTTAATTATTTACTATTTGCTGATATTTGAGACGGGAAAGGAATGTATTTATGGATGTTAGGAAAAAGATTGAAGAGCTGAGAAAGACGATTGAGTACCACAACGAGCGTTATTATAATCAGGATGATCCTGAGATTTCAGATTATGACTATGATCAACTGTCGTTGGAGCTAAGAAGGCTTGAAAAGGAGCATCCTGAGTTTGCGGTTGTTGATTCACCAACTCAGAAAGTAGGGGGAACCGCTAAACGTGAACTTAGAAAGGTTCAGCATGATGTTCCAGTCATCAGTCTTCAGGATGTGTTTGCAAAGGAAGACATATACAGTTTTGTAAGCAAGATGATTGAAGAGTTGGGGGATCCTACCTTTATAGTGGAGAAAAAGATTGATGGCCTTTCTGTAGTTTTGCGTTATAACGACAGTAAACTTGTTGAAGGTATTACAAGGGGGGATGGTCTGACAGGAGAATCTGTTTATGAAAATTTATTAGAGATTTCCTCAATACCTAAGAAGATATCTGAAAAATTGCCTTATCTGGAGGTACGCGGCGAGGTTTATATGTCAAATGAAACATTTGAAAACATAAACCGAAAGCAGGAGGAAATAGGAGGAAAAATATATCAGACAGCCCGGAATTTAGCTTCAGGCACATTAAGGCAGCTTGATTCTTCAATCGTTAGAGAAAGATGCCTTGATATATTTGTATTTAATCTGGAAATTTGCAAGGGCAAGGAGTTTGATTCTCACTCACAATCTCTTAAGTGGCTTGAAACCCAAGGGTTTAAGGTAAGTCCTGATTTTACTGCTTGCAAAACAGCTGATGAAGTTTGGGAATCCATCTCAAGTATAGGGGAGAACAGATGGAGTTTACCTTTTGGGATTGATGGCGCAGTTGTAAAGGTGGATAAACTTAAGGACAGGGAAAAACTTGGAATGACCAGTAAAGTTCCAAGATGGGCAGTTGCGTATAAGTACCCGCCTGAACAGAAAGAGACAACGGTTGAAGGTATACAGGTCCAGGTCGGACGCACAGGCAGGTTGACGCCGTTAGCGCTCTTAAAACCGGTCAGATTGGCTGGAACTACTGTCTCAAAAGCTACATTGCATAACCAGGATTATATTGACCTGAAAGACATTAGGATTGGCGATACGGTAGTTATTCAGAAAGCAGGAGATATAATTCCGGAAGTTATAAAAAGCATACCCGAAAAGCGCCCTTATAACGCGGTAAGGTATGTAATTCCTGATATATGCCCTGTTTGCGGCGCTAAAGCGGTAAGAGATGATAAAGGGGCTGACATACGCTGCAGTGATACCGATTGCTATGCTCAAGCTATAAGACGATTAATTTATTTCGCGTCTAAAGACGCAATGAATATCGAGGGTCTTGGACCTAGCTCTGTTGAAGCCCTTATGACTGAAGGGTATATAAAGATCCCGTCGGATATATATTATTTAAAAAATTACCGCGAAGAACTTGTTGATAAAGGTATAATCGGAAAAGAAAAATCAGTTGATAACCTGATCAAAGCCATTGAAAAATCCAAAGACAATGATATTGACAGGCTTATAACGGGATTTGGAATAAGAAATGTGGGTAAACAGTCAGCAAGGGTTTTAACCTCCAATTTTGAAGATATCAATCAGCTTGCCGGGGCAAATTATAATCAACTGATAGGTTTACCTGACTTTGGCGACACCATGGTTTGCGACATACTTGATTTTTTTGCAAAAAGTGAAAACAAATTATTGATAGAAAGGCTTCAGGAAGCTGGAGTAAATATTAAATCAAAGGCTAACCAAAGCAAGAAAGATGATAAATTTGCCGGAAAAACCTTTGTTTTGACAGGTACGCTCCCTACTATGACAAGAGAAGAAGCCACAGAGCTAATTCAAGCGCATGGTGGAAAAGTTTCAGGTAGCGTCTCCAAAAAAACAGCGTATGTTCTTGCCGGCGAGGAAGCCGGAAGCAAACTTAATAAAGCCCAGGAGCTTGGCGTCCGTATAATTACCGAAGATGATCTTAAGAAGTTGATCAACGGCAATGAACTTTGAGTGATATGCGCGCATTAGCTATTTTTTGATACTACCTTATATAAGTTACGAAAAAGATTATACATTAAAAAATGCAGTTAATACGTCTGCATTTTACTATCAAAGCTGAACTTTTCGCAACTTATGTATCAAGGTATATATTTTGCAATATAAAAATGGATGTAAAATGTTAATTGCAAAATATATAGGTAGTATCAAAAAGAAAACTTAGTAACTGGTCGTTTCAAAAACTTGATATAATGGGTTTCCGTCATATAAACTTGAACAAGGAATTTTTTGAAACGCCCTTAATACTTTATGGAATTTACGGGCAATTAAACTATTAAAAAAGGCAGATGAAATAAATGGAGATACTTCAAATCGTCGGGCTGGGAATTGTAGCTACAGTGCTTGTTATTGTCTTAAAATCTCACCGCCCTGATATTGCCTTGCTGCTGAGTATTATAACAGGAGTTGTTATCTTTCTTATAGTAGCGGGCAAACTTTCAAGTATTATTGAATTACTAAATGGTATAGCAGCAAAAGCTAACATTGATACGAGTTATTTATCTACATTATTAAAAATAGTGGGTATTGCATATATTGTTGAGTTTGGAGCCGAGATATGTAAAGACGCTGGGGAAGGCGCAATAGCGTCAAAAATTGAGCTGGCAGGCAAAGTCGCAATTATTTTTCTTGCTGTTCCCATAATAACATCCTTGCTTGATCTTATTATAAAAGTTATGCCTTAATTATGTATTGATAACGAACAGTAAAATTAAATTTACTGTAGTCTTATAAATGTAAAGTTTTATAACAAAACCTTGAAATTAAAATTCATGACTGTTATAATTACCTCGCAATAAACTTTTGAGGTATAACATGAAAACTTTGTTAATAGCAGTTAATTCAAAATTTATACATTCTTCTCTTTCGGTCTGGTACTTGAAATCAGTATGCGGACAAGCGTTAGGTGAAGTAAAGGTTCTTGAATACACAATTAATGACAAACAGGACT
Organism: Bacillota bacterium; assembly: GCA_030705945.1. GTDB lineage: Bacteria > Bacillota > Clostridia > Acetivibrionales > DSM-2933 > Pseudobacteroides. Next base: position 5,808 of record JAUZPS010000048.1, on the reverse strand, counting down.
CTGTGTTGGCGTCTATCTATAACGAGAAGGCTGATATAGCGGCTTTCTCTTGTTATATTTGGAACATAGAATATGTTTGCGATATTATAGTAAATTTAAAAGCGCTTTTACCAGAAATAAAAATAGTTCTGGGAGGACCTGAAGTTTCATATAATTCTTACTCCTTAATGGAGAAAATTGCAGCTATTGACTATATTATTACTGGTGAAGGTGAAAATGCTTTCCGGTTATTGTTAAAACATATTCGTAAAAGTTTAATAACTCAAGGAGAAAATAATAAAATAGAGGGAGCGGATGAGCTTAACACTAAAGACTGTAATATTTTAAATGATATACCTGGGCTTTTTTTTAGAGTTGATAATCAAATATTTAATAATAATTGCTTTAACCTTGTACAAAATCTTGATTCAATTCCATCGCCATATACTGATGAAATGCTGTCAAACCTTGGCAGTAACCGGATTATATACTTTGAATCCTCAAGGGGATGCCCCTTCTCATGTTCATATTGTATATCTTCAACATTTGACGGTGTAAGATACTTTTCTTTGGACAGAACTAAAAAAGATATTTTAAGATTGCTTGACGCCAAAGTAAAGCAGATAAAATTTGTTGACAGAACCTTTAACTGTAATAGGGAAAGGGCTGGCGAGCTGTTAACCTTTATAATTGAAAAAGCAAGAGATACAAATTTCCATTTTGAGGTTGCCGGAGATTTATTTGACGATAAGATTATGAATATATTAAATAAGGCTCCTAAGGGATTGATACAGTTGGAAATAGGTATTCAGACAGTTAATTTACGTACTTTAGAATTAATTGAGAGAAAAACTGATTTGGCAAAATTATTTAATAATATTAATAAATTAATTTCTTTAGGTACGATGCATATTCATGTGGATCTCATAGCGGGACTTCCAGAAGAGGACTACAAGTCCTTTCAGGAATCTTTTAATAAAGTATACGCATTAAAGCCCCATCAGCTTCAGCTAGGATTTCTGAAGCTTTTAAAGGGATCAAAGATGAGAAGAGAAGCAGATATGTACAGCTACTTGTATAAACAAAAAGCTCCATATGAGATTTTTTGCAATAAATTTATAAGTTATGATGAAATAATAAAATTAAAAGACATAGAAGAGATAGTTGAAAGATATTTTAATTCGGGTAAATTTCAAAAGTCGCTGGATTATTCAATGAAAGTTCTGAATATGAGCCCATTTGTTTTTTTTAGCGCCCTTTCATACTATTGGAAAGAAAATGGCCTTTATGCAAGATCAATTTCAAGTAGGGAACTTTATTCAATTCTCTATACTTTTTTAAGGGAATATTCCATGGTGAACATTATTAAAGCGGAAGAAATCTTAAAGTTTGATTTTCTGTCATCTGACAGCACTAATAATTTACCTGAGGGGATAAGCCATAATAAAGAAGTTATAAGAAATGAAGATGTTTTCGAATTTCTAAGGCTTGAGTCCAATATTCAATTCTATTTGCCGCATTTTAAGGGTATACCTTCTAAACAGATATTAAAAAAGATTCATGTCGAAATATTTAATTTTGACGTAACAGACAACGAATTACCCTCAGGTAAAACGACTGTTTTGTTTGATTACAGCAGCAGGGATAAGGTTTCTGGTCTATATTCTTATCAAAGGATTCCGTTGTAAATTGGAGATACCGGACTGTAAAATTTAATATGTTCGCTTATTTTCGTTTATCTTATTAAGGTTTTCCGAATTTCTACCGATTAAACAACTATACATTAATGTGGTAGTATAAAAAAGAAAACTTGTCAATTTAAGTTTTTAGGAAAGGAGCGTAAAGTCAATGGATTCAGTTGTATTTACTATTGAAGAGAATTGTACTGGGTGCAATAAGTGTATTTATGCTTGTCCGGTAAAAAGCGCTAATACATCATATTTAAAAAATGGGGAGAGTAAGACAGTCATTCATAGACAGCGTTGCATCTCCTGCGGAAAATGTATTGAGGTGTGCGATCATCAGGCCAGAGGGTATTTAGACGATACTGATAAGTTTTTGCAGGATATGAAGAACGGTAAGAAAATTAGTGTTATAGCAGCTCCAGCCCTAAAAACAAACTATAAAAATTATAAGAAAATTCTTGGATATTTAAAATCGTTAGGCGCTGTGGACATTTATGATGTTTCCCTTGGCGCTGATATTACAACTTGGGCCTATTTAAAAGTTATTAAACAGAAAAATTTAAGTTCAATTGTCGCTCAACCTTGCCCTTCAATTGTAAACTTTATACAGAAATATCAAAAGGAAGTTATTCCAGCTTTAGCTCCTATACATAGTCCGGCAATGTGCATTGCTATTTATCTTAGAAAATACCTTAAAGAGACTCATGAGCTATGTTTTCTCTCACCGTGCATTGCTAAAAAGACGGAATTTGCGGATGAGAACACATATGGGTATGTGAATTATAACGTGACATTTAAAAAGTTGATGGAGCATATTGAGAAGAATAGAATAAACTTAAATGACTATCCGGACGTTGATTTCAAGAAATCCGCATTTACACTTGGGGATATATACAGCGCTCCGGGCGGATTAAAAGAGAATGTTTACCATTATAATAAGAATGCATGGATTAAGCAGGTTGAAGGAACCGAATTAGCGTATGATTATTTGGATGAATATTCAGACAGGCTTAATAGCAATAAATCTTTGCCTATGTTGGTAGATATATTGAGCTGTTCACATGGTTGCAATTGTGGCTCCGGAACATGCAAAAATATTGATATAACTGATATTGATGAAATTACAAACATACAAAGGATTAAAACGCGAGATAAATATCACAATAAACCTGATAAACTTTTGAAGTATTTTGATAAAGAACTGAATTTGGATGACTTTACGAGAGGGTATATCGATGAAAATATAGAACCGTATAAGGAGCCTTCAGACAGTGAACTTGAAACAATCTATCTTCAAATGAAGAAAGATACAGAGAATTCGAGAGCTAGAAACTGCAATGCATGCGGTTATGGAACCTGTCTTGAAATGGCAAAAGCTATTTACAATAATAGTAATCATATTGAAAATTGTATTGATTACAACTTAAAGCAGTCTCAGGAGAAGAATGCTATCGAAGCTCAGAAACAGGAGATTACCGAAGCCTTAAATCATGTTGAAGCTCTAAGCAAGGAAAAGAATGATCGACTGCAATTATTGCATAAAAGAGTTGAGCAGATAACAAACGCTTTAGGAGAAATAGCGGCAGGAAGCTCAGAAAACGCAAAAAGCATTTGCAATATAAGCAGTGATATTTCAATACTGCTTGAAATATCAACAAATCTGAGATCTCATATTAATGAAATGGAACAAAGTATTGAGAAATTCAGCTATGTAACTGGAGAAATAGTAAGTATTTCCGACCAGACAAATCTCTTAGCGTTAAACGCTTCTATAGAAGCGGCAAGAGCAGGTGAAGCCGGCAAGGGATTCATGGTAGTTGCGGAAGAGGTAAAAAAGCTTGCTGAACAATCAAAAAAGTCGGCTGAATCAACTAATAAGGATGAGTCAAAAATCCTAGAGGTAATAGAACAAATAAATAAAATTGCAAGAGAATTGGAAACCAGAGTATTTAATGTAAATGGCGATATTACAAACATATCAGCAACTGTGGAAGAGATAACGGCTAAGAATCAGGAAACCCTTTCAGCAGCGGAATTGATGTTAGAGGAGCAGAAGCAATAGATAGGGACGTTTCAAAAATCGCATAAAATTTCTAAAAGGGAAATGACCAGGCTAACTGGTTATTTCCCTTTTAGAAAAATATTTGTTAAAAATATTAAGAATGGTTAATCTTTTACATTTATCTATCACAAAATCCCTTAAAAGTGTTCGTTATTTTGCTCTGCTAAATGTAAGATTAATAATGATTAATCATTTTAGGTAGTATCAAAAAAACTTAGCAACTGGTCGTTTCAAAAAACTGATATAATGGGTTTTCGTTGTATAAACTTGAACAAGGAATTTTTTGAAACGCCCTTAATAGATGACTCAAATATTAAGTTTTATATCAGAGAAAAACATTAAATATTTTCTATTCCATTTACCTTACACAAACTTCATGATATAATTCCTTTGAGAGAATTTAGAAATTATTAAGCTTTAATCTTATATTACAGAAGTTGTCATATAAACTTGAACAACGAATTTTTTGAAACGCCCTAATTTAAGTTGGAATAAAAATGAATATACTGGAGGAGTAGTAGAATTGGACAGTCATAGTATCAGTCAGATTATATTTAACTTGGTAATTGTTCTTTTACTTGTATTTATTAATGGCTTTTTTGTAGCGGCAGAGTTTTCTATGGTTAAGGTAAGGGGTTCAAGGATAACTCAGTTGATAAATGAAGGTAATAAAAAGGCAGTTATTGTTCAGAAAATTACTATGAAGCTTGATTCCTATCTTTCAGCTTGTCAATTTGGCATTACTCTAGCTTCTCTTGGTCTGGGGTGGATTGGAGAGCCGGCTGTAGCTGATGCTATAAAGCCTGTGTTTTCATATTTTAATCTACCTATTGGAACTACGAATACAATAGCCTTTGCTATCGGCTTTGCATTGATAACAATGTTACATATAATTCTAGGAGAGCTTGCTCCAAAATCAATATCAATTCAAAGAACTGAAGCAATGGCATTATGGATTGCTTATCCACTTATGGGTTTTTACAAAATAACATATCCTTTTAATTGGGTCTTAAATCGAATTTCAATCCAGATATTAAAACTTGTAGGTCTTAAACCACTGAGCGAAAGCGAGCAGGCGCATTCAGAGGAAGAAATCAGGATTCTGGTGAGTGAAAGTCAGAAAAGCGGCTTAATCGATAAAACTGAAAGCGTTCTTTTTGATAATGTTTTTGACTTTTCAGACAGAGTCGCAAGGGAGGCTATGGTTCCAAGGACAAGCGCAATCATATTATATACTGACGATTCTTATGATGAAAATCTTAATAAGATAAAAAGTACAAGACATACCCGTTTTCCAGTAGCTGATGGGGATAAAGACAATATTATCGGTTTTGTTCATGTAACTGATTTCTTTGCGGATCTTAACAGTAAAGATAAAATGGACTTAAAAAACATAATAAGAAAGATACTAAAAGTTCCTGAGTCAATGGAGTTAAGCAATGTATTAAGGTTAATGAAAAAGAACAGAATATTGATCGCTATTGTAGTAGATGAATTTGGCGGAACCGCTGGTCTAATTACATTAGAAGACATAGTTGAAGAGATTGTTGGAGAAATACAGGACGAGTTTGACAATGAGAGGCTATATGTTGAAGAAATGGAGAATGGATACTCAGTTGACGGGCGTTTGCTTATTGAGGACTTAAACAGCCAAATCGGAACTGATATTTCTAATGAAGAAGTTGATACACTTGGGGGCTGGATTCATATTTCCCTAGAAGATGCTGTTCCTGAAGTTGGAAAGAAGATCATCTATGAAAATTACAAATTTGAGATAGCTGAAATGGAACGAAATAGAATATCTCGAGTATTAGTAACTAAAGAATAAATAATAAACTTATGAATCAAGCTACATATTTTGCAATATAAAAAAATTGATGTAAAATTTTATTGCAAAATATATATATAAAAAGCAATTAATCTTTTACATTTGCCTATCGCAAAATAACGTTAAAGCGTTCGTTATTTTGCTCCGTCAAATGTAAGATTAATAGCGCTTTTTATATAGCTACAATCCAAATATAAATCTCTTAAGCTAATTTGAACCTTTCATTGCAAGTATTAACCATATACTCAACAAAC
>JAUZPS010000479.1 GCA_030705945.1 Bacillota bacterium | reverse complement strand
TATCTTAAAAATATAAAAGGCGTAAGATTAACATTTAACTCAAAGAGCATAGATATTGATATTATGTTAGGTAGTATCAAAAAAACTTAGCAACTGGTTGTTTCAAAAACTTAATATAATGGGTTTTCGTCATATAAACTTGAACAAGGAATTTTTTGAAACGCCCTAATTTATCGCAAAACATGAAGAATAAGATTTATTTTCGAAGGAGATGATATATCTTAAAAATATAAAAGGCGTAAGATTAACATTTAACTCAAAGAGCATAGATATTGATATTATGTTAGAAGCAGAGAATAAAGAATTGGCTCTATTAAAGCTTTCACAGGAATTAAAAACTCAGGAATGGATAAGAACGATTAATGAAAGTGAATTTGAGGCTTAACCAAAACACTAAAGGTGAATTAAAAAATTCCAGCTTGATTGTTATTAAATGTAAAAACCGAAAGAAGAAATAGGCAAATAGAAAACAAACAATAGGAAACGAACAATAGGAGGGAGGTGGCATGATGAGCGATAGAAAAGAGAAAGCATTTGAAAATAAAGTGGAAGGCCCTACAGTAGCTCCCGGATATGATGATGAAAAATTTGGGGAGCATGCTACCAAGGAAGATATAAAGAAAGGTAATTCTACAAAAGTTATAAGAGTATTTTGGGATGAAAATGATCCAAGTAGGAAATAATAAATTCAAAATATTAAATAGGATAATAAAAAAATATTCATGTTAGAAAGGATACGTTTATGGATAACACAAAAAAAAGTAAAAAGGATAATAAGAAAATTGAACCTGGCATAGCAAACGATCAGTTAGGCGAGAATGAAATTGACAAAGATTTAGCTGATAAATACCGTCAAGTAAGAGATAATAAAAAAGGCAAGTAACATGGAAAAGCCTTTTTTGGCTGCTTGGCGCAACTAATAAAACTAATTAAACATTTGGTCATCTATAAAAAACACTTTACACTTTGATTTACCAGTAACTTTTATGTTCAGAACCGTTGGCTTTAAACTGGTAATGTCAAGTGATAAAGTGTTTTTGTGTTTTGCGAAAAAATAATTCAATTGATTATTTTTTTGATACTACCTTATTTGAAAATAGAATTGTGATATTATAGATATCGAACTATATAAGTTACGAAAAAGATTTTACATTAAAAATGCAGTTAATATGTCTGCATTTTACTATCAAAGCTGAACTTTTCGCAACTTATGAATCAAGGTGTATATTTTGCGATATAAAAAATGGATGTAAAATGTTTATTGCAAAATATATAGAAATAATGAGTAAATGTAAATATATCGGTTGAGGTAATATTATTATGATTTCAGTAGTTAGTCTTAATCCTGCATTAGATAAAATATATTTTGTTGACAGCTTCGAGGTTGGATGTATGACCAGAACGAATAAAATAATTAAATCTGCCGGAGGTAAAGGGATAAATGTAGCAAGGGTTTTGGCAAAAATGAAAGCCGATGTTTTTGTAACAGGGTTTTTAGCTGGAAGTACTGGCGAATGGCTACAGCGTAATGTAAAAGAGCTTGACATAGAAAATGATTTTATATGGGTAGACGGAGAAACACGTTCAAACATAAATATAATAGATACAGTAAATGAGACTGAGACAGAACTTCTAGAATCAGGTCCAGTAATCAGTGAAGCGCATATCCGCTCTTTTCTTGAAATTTTTAATAGAACTTTAGAAACTACAAAAGTTCTGGTGTGTACTGGCGGACTGCCCGAAGGTATTCCCGCAAACTTTTATAAAACTTTGATCGAACTATCAAAGCCTCATGGAATTAAGACGATTTTAGACGCAAGCGGAGAAGCTCTAAAAGAAGGCATAAAAGCTGAACCTGATTACATAAAACCAAATCTTAGGGAGCTATCCCAGTTAGTTGGCAAGGATCATAATTCCACTCAAGACGTAATTGAATCCTGCAATAAAATAATAGGTTTGGGAGTGGGCTCCGTAATAGCTTCTCTCGGTTCAGAGGGAGCAGTTTTTGTAGACCGTAACATAAAAATGTTTATAAAACCATCACAAATTAATGTGGTTAACGCCATCGGATCAGGCGACTCAATGACTGCAGGCATAGCATATGGTTTAGAAAAAGACTATTCTATAGCTGAAATGGTCAAGCTCGGAACAGCTTGCGCTATGTCAAACACTCAGTTTAGGGAAATAGGTACTATTAACCCTGAAATGGTAAGTAGATTTGTAAAAGAGGTTAAAATAGATTATTTGGATTGATAGCCGGTATTGAAGCGAAGCAAGCTCCATCAAAGCCTAACTTTTCGCAACTTATGAATCGAGGTATATATTTTGCAATACAAAAGATAGATGTAAAATGTTTATTGCAAAATATTTAGATTAAAATCAATTCATCTTTTACATCTATCTATCGCAAAATAACATTAAAGCGTTCGTTATTTTGCGATAGATAGATGTAAGATTAATAGCGCTTTTAATATAGATAAAGGCGCTTTGTTATATTTATTATATTGTCGGGAGGTATCTAGTGTGTCAGGCTGACTGATATGTTATTTACGCGCGTATTAGTTTTAGAATCAGTAGTTTGGCTCTTATCCATACTAAAGCATTCATCAAAGATTTCTACCCTGTTGCGGCCGTTGGATTTGGCTCTGAGCAAAGAAGTATCCGCTTCTCCGATCAGTCTGGTAACTTCAGCGTCTGAATCAGTAGTCAAATTAATATTTGAGCTTTTTACACCGATGCTGATTGTAATTGACAGTTTGTGACCTTCAATGTCAAAGGTTGAATTTTCTATCTGTTCCCGAAGTCTCTCGGCTAAGATCTTGGTTCCGAGCGCATCACCATTAGGAACAACAATTAAAAATTCTTCACCTCCATATCTTGCAACAATGTCAACATCCCGGACAATACTCTTTAGAGTGTCTGCAACGCTCTTTAAAAGTATATCTCCCGCAAGATGGCCGTAATTATCATTAATTCGCTTGAAATGGTCAATATCCACCATAATGAATGATATAGGTTCTTTATATCGAGCGGCATGAGTAATATCGCTTACAAGTCGGTTTAATATATATCTTTTGTTGTAAAGGCCTGTGAGACCATCGGTAATTGTCATTTGTTGGAGGAGTGAATTTTTTTCTAACAATTCTTTATTTTTTTCTTCAAGCTCATTTTGCATCGAAACTATTCGTATCTGATTTTTTATTCGGGCATAAACTTCTGCAAAACGGAAGGGTTTAACAATATAATCACTTGCGCCTGATAAAAATCCGTATACTTTGGAATTAACATCAATTGCTGAAGAGAGAATAATTATTGGTATATTAGAGGTTAACTCATTTGTTTTAAGAACTGTGAGCAAGTCTTCGCCGCTTTTGGATTTCATAAAAATATCAAGAAGTATGGTATCGGGCTTATTAGCCTTAATAAGCTCGAAAGCCGAAACTTCATCAAAAGCGATGAATGCGTTTATACCAACACTTTTCAGCCTGTTTGACAAGACTGTCGTTACTGATCTGTCTTTATCAATTATTAAAACCTTTTCTTCGTTATCTTTTCTGGCTTCTTTCATTATTTATACCACCTCCTGACATCTTTATCGTCATAAATATTATTTTAATAAATATAAAATATTATAATAATTCAAAAATTGATGAACTTTTCCTTGATTTAGGGCGTTTCAAAAAATTCCTTGTTCAAGTTTTGTATGATGAAAACTCATTATATCAAGTTTTTGAAACGACCAATTGCTAAGTTTTTTTTGATTTTTTTTGATACTGCCTTATTGATTTAATATATAAATAATGGTAAAATTTTATCTGAATAATTTTGATATAAATTTCCAATATTTATATCAAAATTACAAGAGATTAATGATTTAAATGATTTGAAGGTTTAGTGTAAAATACCGTTACATTAAATGCGCATAGAAATAATATTCAATATCTAATGGGAGTGTTATGTTAGAGATATA
>JAUZPS010000478.1 GCA_030705945.1 Bacillota bacterium | reverse complement strand
TAAAGCAGTTAATGTGTATTTTATGCCATGTGTGTAACTATTTCCAGCAGAATCTTTATCTTTGCTGCTATCCCATCCACTCCATCCGTCAGAATAATAATCTTTTTGGAAATTAAAATAGTCCAATTGATCTAACCACATACTGCTAGGCTGGCTATTGGAGCTATTGTTATGTTTTCCTATGTATACGCTTGATGTCTTCCCATCCCACTCTACATTCTTTCCTAAAGCATTAGAAACTGCTCTAACAGGCAGATAAGTAGTTCCATTATATACAAATGGTTCAACAGTATTTCCCTGAGCATCTTTCGGTGTTACAGCGCTATCATCAACATAGATTTTTATGTTGTTAAAAAATAGTTGAACATTTTTCGCAACAGGAGCTGCAAATACAGTTGTAGTTAAAACTGTCGCGCCAACTGCTCCAATAATAATACCCTTAATTTTTTCTTTAGAAATCATATAAAGTTCCTCTCCTTAATTTTTAGTGAATTTATTGCTTCATAAGCCTATAACACAATAAATTAATTTTCAAGTTTTTACACAAAAGTCATGACGATAGTCACAAATTTAAAATTTTACAAAGTTTTACTTGACATGATATACCACTTTTAATTCTTAATGGACTATTTCTTAAAGATAACCAATTTAAATTTAGCTTTATTAGTTGCGCTTAACAACCGAAAAAGGATTTTTCAAAGAGAACAGATATGAAACTTTGATATTGGTTTATTTTTGGTTATATGTTACAAATATCAATTCGTATATCTAAACAAAACCGCGCAAAAGTTTGTACACATTAATTTGAATGGCGGTACGAATTAGCTTTATTGCGGTTACAGTTTAAAACGACTTGCAAGCTATATATTTTGCAATAAACATTTTACATCTATTTTTTATATTGCAAAATATATACATTGCTTCATAAGTTACGAAAAGTTCATATTTGAAAGAAAAATGCAGACGGATTAGCTGCATTTTAATGTAAAATCTTTTTCGTAACTTATATAAATAGAAAACACTTAGAGCTCTAGCTCTTCAATTGACAATATATGCATAAATCTTTATACTAATTGTATAAAGAAAAAATAAATCCGATTATAAAGGTGCCAAGAGCTGGATTTATAACAATTCTTCTTATTAATCTCGCAAAAAAATTCGTAAAAACTGTCATACGAAAAAGAATAGTCTTAAAAAACAGAAAGAAAGGCTCTGATATTTTAATCTAGGGGGTAAAAATGATGTATTCAAGGACAAAAAGACTCTTAAGTATTTTCCTCATGTGTGTAATGATTTTCCCGGTGTATTTCAGCGTTTTAATGACTGAACCGGTATCAGCGGAAGAATCGCCTTACTGTTTTGAATCCTACAATTATCCGGGCTATTTCATGAGACACTACGACTACGTTGGATATCTTGAAAGCTTTATAGTTCCTGTGGAGGATTCGGAGTTCAAATTGGTCCAAGGACTTGCAGATCCTTCGGCAATATCTTTTGAGTCTGTGAATTATCCAGGGTATTATTTCAGACATTATGATTATAAGTTACAGCTACAGAAAAATGATGGCACAGACGCATTCAAACAGGATGCTACCTTCCGTAAAGTACCAGGCTTAAAGGATAGCAATTTTGTATCTTTTCAATCCTACAATTTCCCTACCCGCTACATAAGGCATTATAATTTCGGACTTCAAATAGACCCAATTTCCAACGACACTGATAAGGCAGACGCAACCTTTAAGCAGGTAGCAGCTGGAAGTATAGCCTCATCCGGAGGAACAAACAAGTCGGCGATTACTATTAACGCTGACAAGCCACAAACAGCGATAAGCCAATCTCTGTATGGAATATTCTTTGAAGACATAAATCATGCTGCAGACGGAGGGTTATACGCAGAATTGATTAGAAACCGTTCGTTCGAAGACAATGCATCCACACCAGATTCATGGTCACTAGTTAATTCCACCGGTTCAACAGGCAGCATGGCATTGGATACAACCAATAATTTAAATAGCGCTCAAGGGCGCTCGTTGAAGCTCACAGCCAGCAGCGTGGCCGCTAATGGAAGAATCGGAATCGCGAATACAGGCTTCTGGGGGGTTAATATTGTCAACGGAGCAACATATACAGTAACTTTTTTTGCAAAATGCAGCAGCGGGTATAACGGCTCAATAAAAGCAAGCATGGAAAACGCCGACAGTACTGTAAAATATGCAGAGACAACAGTAACAGGATTAACGACAGAATGGAAGAAATTCACTGCTTCAATGAAAGCAAGTGGTTCGAATGGAAGCGGAAGATTTTTATTGTCGACGGACAAACCAGGTACAATATGGTTTGATGTGGTTTCATGCTTTCCGCCAACATATAAAGACAGGCCAAACGGTTTAAGAAACGATCTACTTACAATGGTAAATGACTTAAAGCCCCGTTTCAACCGTTTCCCTGGTGGTTGCTTTGTTGAGGGAGACAAGATGGCAAACGCTTTCCGTTGGAAAAATACCATCGGACCTATAGAAACAAGGACTGGACATTTGAATCTTTGGGGCTATCGTACTTCTGACGGCATGGGTTACCATGAGTTTCTCCAGATGTGCGAGGACACAAATTCAGAGCCTCTTTATGTTTGCAACGTGGGAATGGCCCATGATGATAATGTCCCTATGGAGCCATTTATTCAGGAAGCTCTTGATGCCATAGAATACGCCAATGGCGCTACAACCACTACATGGGGAGCCAAAAGGGCAGCCAATGGACATCCGGAACCATTCAACATTAAATATGTCGAAATAGGCAATGAAGAAAATTTTCAGAAAGCTACTTATTCAGCGCGATACCAGTCTTTCTATAACGCAATTAAAGCCAAATATCCCAATATAATTTGTATTGCAAATTGTGATATATCAGGAAGTACTATTGACTATATTGACGAACATTACTACGATACCCCTCAATTTTTTATGAATAATGCAACAAAATATGATAAATACGTCCGCACCGGACCTAAGATTTATGTCGGTGAATACGCGGTAACCAAAAACTGCGGTCAGGGAAATCTTATTGCAGCCATTGGAGAAGCAGCTTTTATGACAGGTTTGGAAAGAAACTCGGATGTGGTTAAAATGGCTTCATATGCGCCTTTGTATGTGAATTCCAATGATAGAAAGTGGAATCCTGATGCTATAGTCTATAATAGTTCCCAAGTGTACGGAACACCGTCATATTACGCTCAAAAGATGTTCAGCCAAAACCTTGGAAGCAATATTTTACTTACTACTTTCAGTGGCTCCAATACATCATTTTTCTTTACGACAAGCAAGGATAATGCTACCGGTGATATAATATTAAAGGCTGTCAACGCAACAGCTAACAATGAGAATTCAACAATAAAAATTAATGGAGCAAGTTATATTGATTCCACAGGCTCTGCAATAGTTATGTCTAATAGCGATCCCAATGCCGAAAATTCATTTACTGCGCCTACCAAGGTGGCGCCGGTGACCAAAATAGTTTCTGGAATAAGTTCATCATTTGATTACACATTCTCTCCATATTCCGTTACTGTTCTGAGAATAAAGACAAAGGCGGGACCTACTTCTACACCTATAAATACTCCAACGCCAACTAGTACGATAAAACCAACAAGCACTCCAACACCAAAAGCATCAGAAGACATAAACGGTGATGGTGTTGTAAATATGGCGGACGTGATACTGTTAGCTGCGCATTTCAATGCTGTAGCGCAAGATCCGAATTTCGATATCAAATGCGACTTGAACAGTGACAACGCTATTAATATAAGCGATGTTATGATGATTGCCGTAAAATTCAATACAATTATTTCATTAAACTAAGGTAGTATCAAAAAATAAACTGGTCAACTGGGAGTTTCAAAAACTTGATATAATGGGTTTTCATCATACGAAACTTGAACAAGGAATTTTTTGAAACTCCCTAAATAGATGTATTAGCTT
>JAUZPS010000477.1 GCA_030705945.1 Bacillota bacterium | reverse complement strand
TGACTCTAAAATCCTTATTGATATTTCCTGTATTATAACTGATATTTATGAAATCATCCTTTATGGTATTTTCGTATGATTCCTCAATCTTCTGAACAGCTTCCTGCTTGTTTAATCCGCCAATATCAGTATGTCCCACCCGTATATCAGGTGGAACCCTGCCATTTAAAAACACGCTCATTGATAAAAAGCCTGTTGCTGATATGAATACAGTTATCATTAGTATGGATAAAGCCATTGATATTGCAAATTTCTGCCTTTTCAACAAAGTCACTCCCATAATATAAAACATTTTACCAACTATATAAGGAATGTGGGAAAAAAACTACAGCTAAATCTTCGCTTTAATGTTCATTTATTCAAAAAAAGTATAAATCATCAGTATTTATCTTTAGAAATAAGAAAAAATAGTTTCTGATAAAATTTATACTTTAATTAAGAGCGTTTCAAAAAATTCCTTGTTCAAGTTTATATGACGAAAACCCATTATATCAAGTTTTGAAACGCCCAGTTGCTAAGTTTTTTTGATACTACCTAACTCAAATCTCCAGTGATATCAAGGACCTTTACAAATGCGGCAACTGCGTCTGCTCTTGTCATCGTAACTCCCGGTTTGAAATATCCCTTTTCATCTAAGGAGAAAACCTTTATATCAAGACAAAGCGTTACATATTTAACGCGCTTCGCATTTATATCTGCTTCATCCGTTATCTGCAGCTTTTTTGCAGGCATAAAGCTGTTTATATCTATCCCCATTCTGGAAGTGTACAACTTTCCTACTACAGCTGAAAGCTCCTGCTTTTCAAGTCCCTTCATAGTATTAACTCCTCCAAAAGCATCCGATAACCCAAGCTTTGAGATCTTTTGTTTAGTGTCTAGTCCAGCCCAGTTACTGCCTTTACCGCTCAACACCTCATATAGGTCGACAATTTCTTTTACCGTTATAGTATTTTCCGGGTAGAAGGAGCTACCTGTACCGAAAACAGAGCTTAAGTCATAGCGCTTTGAAAGTTTATTAAGGTCATCAGCCACCTTACTGTTTTGGGGTATATCAATGCTTGAAGTCTGAGCAGTTAATACTGCATATTTTCCAGTACTCAACGTTGAAAAAGATATGTCGATGTTTGTTTGTGTGTATGCTGAATCCGTCAGCTTTTTCCATGAGCCTCCTCCATCTGAGAGCACATATGGATAAAGTTTTCCCTGGGAATTCGAATACGCAATTTTAACTAATAACGGATCATTAAACAAAGTCACGGGACTTTCTGTTTTAATAATACCCAGAACGCTTCCAGAGCCTTCTATCAGTTTTTGAATATAACTTGCCAGTTCCATTTCCAGTTCCAAAGACTGATCAGTAAGAAAATAATCCATCTCGCCTGGCGTCAGTTTTACAGAATTAGTTGATAAAACTAAATTGACCCTTTCTTGTATGAGGCCTGTTTTATCATTGTAGAGTTTATCTTTTACAAGGCTTTCAATCTCAGTATCATCCTTTTGTGTATCTAATGCCGTTAAGCTGATAGTTGTTATTTTAGATGCCAGACTTGCGTTCTGTGGTAAAGAAATGCCTCCATCGCTTCTCGTCGCAGTCATTTTAAAGAAGTCGTTCTCAGTATTGATATTATTTGACGAGTTTATCGCATCAATATCCAGCGTTCTAGGTCTAATTGTAAACTCAGCGCCTGAAGTTTTAATAACAAGGCTTCTATCTTCGGTGTTTAAAAGTCTAACAACCTTTGTCGGTATATATAAAACATCCTGATCAACATTAGAACTCATAGACGAAATATCTAAAATATACGGATATCTTCCATTATTCTGCAAAGCGTTTATCATCCTGTCTCCTTTAAGAAGAAGTTTATTTACATTGCTATTAACAGACATTTTCCATAAGAGTTCTTCTTCCAATTTTCCGATTTTATCAAGCAATATGGCTTTTTTCTTTGTATCCTGATCTGTATTGTCATAATCATCCTGGTTGAACTCTGTTCTCACATCGATGGGACCTAAGTACTTTGAATATGAAACGATTGTGGAGTCAAGAGAATCAACCTTATATGCCCTGACCTTTACATAATATTTCATATTTGACTTAAGGGGAACATGCTTTACTGTACCGTCAATCTGCGTAGTCGCAACTGTTTTTATCTTGCCGTAAAAGTTATAAAACGTGGTTCCTGTGACATCCGGTGATTTTTCAATATAATATGGCGAAACCTTTCCATCAGAATTTGTTACTTCTTCAAGATCTGACGCAGTGACAATTGTATAATCAACATCATCCGCTGATTTGATACCAATTTCGTAGTTATAGCCTATACGTCCTTTCCACTTAACCTCGACAGTATGAGCTTTATCCATAGTGGCTATGTTAAGTTTCTCCAAAACTAGGGTAGAATCAGAGTCTCCTTTTAAAACCTTTACGTTATAGGTTGCATCGTATTTTAGGTTGAATATCCTGCCATAATAAATGTTGTTTTCCTTTGACACAATAAACTGAGACCTTGAGAGCTCCTTATAGTTATTGTCATCCGGTCCTTTCAGAAAAAGCTTAAAATCATCCGGTGTCGCGCTGGCGCTTTTATCCTGCCAATAAATAGCGATTTCTGAATCCGTAACTGCATTGATACTTGCCGGCGATTCAATAAGAAGAGTCGTAAGGGGAATACATACCCAGGCGCTTACTTTACCGGTTGTGTTATTTACTGCTCTGATGCTAATAAAGTATAATTTATTAGGTGAAATCCATTGATCAAGCGTATAATTACATTTTTTGCTTAATGAATCATATTTAAAGTTATCTGCAAGAGGTATTGCTCCAGGATCAAGCAGCAGATCGCCAAAAGCCGCTTTAAAGCTGTTGTAGTATATATCGTCGGTATATGCGGATAAAGGAGCATTGGTGGCTATCGTCGCAGAAGTACAAATCATTTCATAGCTTACATCAGGCTCCTTATTTGTCCATTGAAATACCGCAGTAGATCCCGAAACCAACTGATTTCCGCTTGAATCTTTCGCAATGGAGAAATCTACGGGCGCAATAGGATTTCTCGAAGTCTCGTCCGGAGGTGAAATGTTTCCATTAACAGTTGTAACAGACAATATCGAAGTAAACATTGATTCCTGAGTAGATGATCCAAAAGCTAACCTCGTTTTAATCATATAGTAGTATGTAGCATTTGGTTTAAGTTTAGGTCCGAATATGTTATAGGCGTCGGTGTCGTTAGAGAAATTTCTTAATGTTGCCTTTATGGACGAACTTTGTACATCAATGCCGACGAACTTCACATCTCCTATAGGATTCTCAGTAGATCCTATCTTTATAAATGAATCCGTTGCTGTACTGCTGCTTGAATATAAGTCATAGTATATCGATTTTGTTACGCTCATATTTGTTGTATAATCCATCCAATTTACTTTTATTTTATCAAATTGAAGTTCTAAATAGTTGGAAAACACAACGGGAGGTCCCGCAATTGTTTCAGAGCCGTTCTTATTGAGTCTTAAGTTCATTGGAAGCGGTACTTCCCTTCCACCCATTGTCAAAGTTGTAAAACTCACAGGAACAGATTTCTCAGATATAAATTCAGGGTCTGTAGACCCTTTATATGCGCCGCTTGCTGTATACATCTGAAGAAAGTAAATTTTGTTTGGTATAAGAAACGTCGGATATTTATCAGGATTTGGAATATCATTGTCGGATATTCCATCCGCATCCTCTCCCTTAAATAATTCAAGGCCTTTTATTGTGTAACTAAGGCGGTTTCCATCCTGAATAATATTAGGAGACCTTGCGCTTACATATTTCATAAGTCTGTATTTGGCCTGGTACTCGCCAAATACCTTGCCGTTAAATTCTAACTGTGGGTAAGGCAAACTTGTTAAATCTACCTGATTTGTGCTTATAACGAAATGAAAGTAAACATCATTGCTTTCATTGTATGGGTTCGCGCTGATAATTTCATTCCAATTTGAGGGCTT
>JAUZPS010000476.1 GCA_030705945.1 Bacillota bacterium | reverse complement strand
TTCCTGACGTTCCCATAATCTTTGCGTCAAGAACATGTATCATAGGTCTAATATCCACTTCCTTTTTGCTGTTTTTACTCTCTTTTGTTACAAATATGCTATTTTTTTCAATAATATCCTTAATTATATTTTCTATATAACTATATTCCAATTTATTTGTAGCTGAAACCAGAATTTCGTAGTCAGCAGCCGCAATAGTCGCCATTATATTTGATTTAGTTATTTTCTCTTTTGCTTCAACAACAGTTAAGCCGTCAGGAAGATTACTATTAAGCCTTTTTGCAAACTCGTCGGGCTCCACATAATAAGAAAGCTCAAAATCAGCGTACTCGCTCTCACTTGTAACTCCAACAGACAGCGGCAATCCAAATACCATATTGGGATGAGGGTTGAACCCTTGTGAATATGAGATAGGAAGCTCTGAACGCCTTAGCGCCCTTTCAAAAAGCTTCATCATATCCAGATGTGAAATATATTTAACCTCTTCCCCTCTAATAAACTTAACCCTTAAACTATTCAATGCATACTCCTCCCTCAAAAGCAGCAGCTCCGCAGCCTGAGCAGCTTTGTCTGCAGTTTGAGGTTAATTCTGCGGCGTTTGCTTTTTCAGCTTCCTTAATAAGAAATTTTTTCGATACCCCTATATCAATATGGTCCCACGGTAAGACCTCATCAAAGTTTCTTTTTCTATTTGCGTAAAAATGCGGATCAATACCACATTCAGAAAACGCTTCCATCCATTCATTAAATTTAAAATGTTCTCCCCATGCGTCAAACTTACAACCTTTTTCCCATGCTCTGACCAAAACCTGACACAGCCTTCTGTCCCCTCTTGCAAACACTGCTTCTAGCAAGCTAAGCTTCGAATCATGCCAATTGTAACTAATAAATTTGCTTTTTATTTTATTCTTCAATGCCTTTTGCTTGTCCCTCAACATCTCAATTGAGTCCTGAGGCTCCCATTGAAATGGCGTAAACGGCTTAGGCACAAAGGAAGATGTACTTATTGTAATATTCAGTCCTTTTCCTCTCTTCTCCTTAGGTACGCTCATGTAGGCGTCTACAACTTTATAACCAAGATCAGCTATTCCCTCAACGTCTTCTATAGTCTCTGTTGGCAAACCAATCATGAAGTAAAGCTTTACCCCATTCCAGCCCCCGTTAAACGCCAAAGTTGCAGAATTTATAAGATCTTCTTCTGTAACGCCTTTATTTATTACATCCCTGAGCCTCTGAGTCCCGGCTTCAGGAGCAAATGTCAAACCGCTCTTTCTTACCTTCTGAGCCTTTTCCATAAGATCTAAGGAAAAAGAATCTATTCTGAGGGACGGAAGAGATAAATTGACTTTCTTCTTCTCCATCTCATTAATCAGTTCT
The DNA here is from genome assembly GCA_030705945.1 of Bacillota bacterium. GTDB lineage: Bacteria > Bacillota > Clostridia > Acetivibrionales > DSM-2933 > Pseudobacteroides. The sequence continues at coordinate 2,613 of JAUZPS010000476.1, read as the reverse complement.
CCCGTCAATTCAGGAAGCTTTGTGTAATCGCTTGTGCTCAAAGAAGTCAAAGATATTTCTTCATATCCCGAGCTGTCTACCAACTTCTTAGCCAGATCTGTAAGCCTTTCCGTTTTTCTTTCCCTAACAGGTCTATAAATGAAACCTGCCTGACAGAATCTGCATCCTCTTGTACACCCTCTGAAAAGTTCAAGCATAATCCTGTCATGAACTATATCGGTAAAAGGAACTATGATGTTCTCAGGAAAGAACACGTTGTTAAGGTCTTTTATAATTCTCTTTTTTATCTTCTCTGGATATTCATTTTTCTTAGGAACTATTTTTTCCAACACGCCATCTTGTTTATATATCACATCATAAAATGAAGGTACATAGACACCTTCGATCCTTGAAATCCTCTCAAGAAATTCTTCTCTGGATGCGTTTTCATCCTTCCACGCAGAATAAACATCCAATATCTCCAATAGAACCTCTTCACCTTCGCCTATAACAAAAAAGTCTATCAAGTCGGCTAAAGGCTCTGCATTATACGCGCATGGGCCACCCGCGCATATAAACGGGTGCTCTTTAGTACGTTCGCGACTAAATAAAGGCAAGCCCGACAGATTTATTGCATTTACAATATTTGTATAACTCATTTCATATTGCAGAGTAAAACCAAATATGTCAAAATCCCCGACGGGGCTTTGGGACTCCAAAGCAAAAAGAGGAATTCCCTTCTCTCTCATTTTAGCTTCCATGTCCACCCATGGCATAAATACTCTTTCACAGTATGTGTCTTCCCTGTTATTCATCAAATGGTACAGGATTTTCATGCCTAAATGGGACATGCCAACCTCATATACATCTGGAAAACAAAACGCAAAACGGATTTTTATATTTGAAAGGTCTTTCTTTACACTATTCCACTCATTGCCTATATATCTTGAAGGCTTTTCTACATTTAAAAGTATTTCATCGCTTATTCCATTAATCATAATTATATTCTCCCACTACTTATAATACCCAAAATCATGATTTTTAGCAACATAAACTTGCTGCTGCAAGGGAATATTAGAGAAATATGTCGATTGTAAACATTGTATCTGATGGAAATTAAAAAAATAAAAATGATTCTAAATTTAATCGGTTGAATTATTTTATTCTGGAGTAACTTTCGCCATATCTTACAGCAAGCCTTATAGCCTCTTCCATACTTACAGCGCTGGCTATACCTTTACCGGCAATATCATAAGCAGTTCCGTGATCAACGGAAGTCCTCAGAAAAGGAAGTCCAATTGTAAGCGAAATTGTTTTTTCAAAATCAACCATTTTAGTTGCAATATGGCCTTGATCATGGTAAAGAGAAAGCACCGAATCATATTTGCCTTTAAGAGCAAGATAAAAAACTGAATCGGCTGAAACCGGTCCTTCCACGTCCAGCCCCTTATTTCTTAGGTATCCAACCGCTGCATCAATCTGCTCTTCCTCATTGCCAAAAAGACCATGTTCACCGCTGTGAGGATTAAGTCCTGCTATTGCAATTTTTCTCCTGTCTACTCCAAGCGCCTTTAATGCCGCTTCCAGTCTTTCCACATAATCAATAATCCTGTCCTTAGTAACCAAATCACATGCTTTTCTTAAAGATACATGTCGCGAAAGAAAAAATACTCTGAGTTCATGCACCTGAAACATCGTAAGCGGATCATCCGTTCCGGTTAGTCCCGCAAGCATTTCCGTATGCCCTATAAAATTGATGTTTGCCGCTTTAATTGCTTCTTTATTGATAGGCGTCGTAGCAATAGCTTTAATTTTGCCTGTCTGAGCCAGTTCAACAGCCTTTTCTATATATTTATACGCCGCCTCCCCAGCTTCTTTCTGAATTTGACCAAACTTGATAACTTCAGTATCTATTCCATCAATATCTAATACATCTATTGAACCATGATCATAAACTCCGCTTTCTACTTCTTTTATAGAATTTAATCTTAATCCTGTACATAAGATTTTCTCCGCTTTTTTCAATGTTTCTGTACTTCCTATAACCAGCGGTTTACAAATTGAATATAACTCCTTGTTCTGTAATGCTTTTAAAGTAATTTCAGGACCAATGCCCGCCGGATCTCCCATTGTAATTCCAATTACCGGTCTATTCATATATGTCACCCCTAAGAATTAAGATATAGAAAATATTTCGCCTTTATTTTAGATTAGGACATTTTAATTATATCGCTTATTTAGTATTATAATAAATAATTGATATATAAGCAATTATGAAGTTTTTTCTTTGAATTTTATCGGAAAAAGTTCTTGAGATTTGTTTTAAAATAATTTATAATAAATGATGTTCTTATTAATCGGGGTGTGGCTCAGGTGGTAGAGTGCTTGGTTCGGGACCAAGAGGCCGAGAGTTCGAGTCTCTCCACTCCGATTCTAGCAAATAAGCGGCTTTCGGGAATTCGAAAGCCGTTTATTTTTATGCCTGCGCCAACTTATCCTATTTGCTGACGAGATGGAGCTTTTTTTATTCATATAGCCTTGATATAATTTCAGATCAAATCCCATGATTCTTACATAATATATTTTCATCTTATCCATTTCCAATTTACAAGTTAATTGGGATATCTTAATAGA
>JAUZPS010000475.1 GCA_030705945.1 Bacillota bacterium | reverse complement strand
GAATTTTTTCCTGCTTTTCATTTTGCTTATCAATCATGTCATGCACCCCGTTTTATTGTTAGTTTGGCAGTATCAAAAAGAAAACTTGTATACTTGTCGTTTCAAAAACTTGATATAATAGGTTTTCACCTTACAAAACTTGAATAAAAAATTTTTTAAAACGCCCTTATAGATAACCAAATGTAACTAATAAAACTAATTTTACATTTGGTTATCAATTAATATCTGAACTTAAACTTGCCAATATTATGTACTAATATAAATTAAAATCATTATTATTCTCAACATTTAGCAGAGCGCAACAATTAACATTTTTACAGTATTTTGCTTTGTTAAATAATTGTAAAAGATAAATTGATTTTAATTTATATAAGTTGCGAAAAAGAGTTTACATTAAAAATGCAGTTAATACGTCTGCATTTTACTAAAGCTGAGCTTTTCGCGCCTAATGAATCAAGGTATATATTTTGCAATATAAAAAATGGATGTAAAATGTTGATTGCAAAATATATAGCGTCAATTTATTATAACATAAAATATTAAAAAATCAAACTAATGTTCGAGAAAACATTGACAAAGAACAGATGTTTGGGTATAATTTTATTAAAAGAACGAATGTTCGCAAGGAGATTGATATTATGAAGAAAAAATACATATTAAAAAACAAAAAAAGATTTTTTACCTTTTTATTTTTAATTTTTAGTATAATGATTACATTTATTTTTGCCGATATATCATATGGGTATAAAGAAAAGGAATATAAAGCAATTGAAGTAAGATATGGCGATACTTTATGGGATATCGCCAATCGTTATAAGGGCGACAGCGAAATAAGAGAGTATCTTTTTGAAATAAAAAAAATAAATAATATTGATTCAAGTAATATTTTTCCGGGAGATATAATTAAGATACCTTTATGTGACAAAATCTAAAACTCTCTTAAATTTAATCAGTTTAGATGTTTATAAAATTCAAATAAAAAGATTACTGATTAAGTACTGGTTAAGATTAATTTGTCACAGTGATAAATACCATGTAATTTTTCTCGGAATGGTTTAATAATAAAATTTTAATGGACTTATGATCATTTCATATAAGTTATTTATCATTTCATATAAGTTAAATGTTAATTATGGGTATAATTTAACTTAAAAAAGGGTGTGATTCTGTGGCAGGATATAATCTCGATGAAAAGTCAGGATTTTTAGGTGTATTTAACAAAACAAGCCTTAAAGTAATTAAAGTTAGCAGTGATGTTGAGATGAAGCATTATAATGTGTTCAATAATCTGAGAGCTATAGTAGATTCGGTTAATGATCCTGTATTAAAGCTCGTTCTAATCGATAGCTCTCCTGATTTGGTGATAACTCCGCGTGATTTCATTGTACTAAGTTATACTGATTCAAACGATGTGTATTTATTAAGTTGCAGCGTTTTGAGTATTGATATTGATGATCCGAAAAAATTTTCAGTTACGACAATAAAAATCGAAAAACTTAAGGATTTAAGAAAAGCAGAAAGATTTTTTATAAGTCAGCCAGCTTATATAAAAGTTCAGGGAATTATTGAGCCAATATTTGCAATTGCCACAAACATTAGTGTAAACGGGCTAAAGGCAGTTTGTAGTTTAAATCTACTGTTAGAAGATATTATGGATATAACAGTAGTTTTGAATAAAAATGAGAAACTAAATTTTAGAGGTAAGATTGTTAGGAAAAATAGGATTATGGACTTATATGAGTATGGATTTGAGATGTATGAATTGTCTGAAAATAACAGAAGAAATTTGCATCATTATGTAAATCAATTCAGTTTTGGAAATAATTCAAAAGCTTGATTAAATAAATATAATTATAATATAATATTATTAGTTGCTTTGAAGACTTCATAATATATAAAGTATTACTATAAAATCTTTATGAGCATTAATATGGTTAATTTTGATATAATAAACACAAAGATTTTTAAATCTTTGTGTTTATTTATAATTGAGAAAATGCACCATATAATTTAGTCGATCTAAATAGCCGAAAAAGGCCTTTTAAATTTACTAAACACTAATTTTGTTAATAAGGGGATTAATTAATGACTAAAGAATGTATACTATACGACAGATCTTGCATCGGTTGCTTAGAATGTGAAAAATGTGACCTTGATAATACGAAGGAATGTATTAATTGCGAAAAATGTTTACAGCAGGATAGTGAATTTAGAACTGTAAAAATCAAAAAGTTTATGGAAGATAGAAAATAATTAAATTTTTATAATTATTTATAAAAATTACTTGTATAAATAAAAAACAATTTATAAAACTGCATACTGTAAATAAGAAGTTTCAAAAAGATAATGATATTTGTTTGAAATGTTAATTATCTTTTTGAAACTTTTTGTTTTAATATGGTTAAAATAAGTAAATTGTGTTATATTATAGTCATTGCTCAAAATGATTATTATAATTTACAATATTTATATATAGAGGTACAACGTGAAAAATGAAATTTTTTTAGATAATAGTTCAACTACAAAACCATATGATGATGTTATTGATTTTATGAGTCAAATATCTAAAGAAGTATATGGAAATCCATCATCATTGCATACTAAAGGAATTGCTGCAGAGCGGGAAATTAAAAAAGCCAGACAATTAATTGCTGATAGCTTGAGGGCCCAAAGCAATGAAATAATCTTTACTTCTGGTGGAACTGAATCCAATAATCTAGCCATTAGAGGATATTTGAATCCAAACCCCAGAAAGGGAAAACATATAATTACTACCACCGTTGAGCACCCTTCTGTTATGGAGGTATATCAGAGCCTTGCAGGTAAGGGATATACAGTTGACTATTTGAATGTAGATAATGACGGTATAATAAGTATTGATGAGCTTAAAGAAAAAATTAATGAAAATACCGCATTAATTAGTATAATATTGGTAAATAATGAAGTTGGGTCAATACAGCCCATTGAACAGCTTGTCAGAATTAAAAATCAAATTAACAAAAATACTGTTATACATGTTGATGCCGTACAGGGTTATGGCAAAATGGAGATTCATCCCAAAGCTTTAGGAATTGATCTTATGTCGTTAAGCTCTCATAAAATCCATGGCCCTAAAGGTATCGGAGCGATCTTTATGAATCAATCCCTTAAAATGAGCCCAATAATATATGGCGGCGGGCAGGAATCCATGTTAAGATCCGGCACTGAAAATGTACCTGGCATCTGCGGCTTTGGAAAAGCAGTCGAAATATCGTTTGCAAATATAAATAACAACCATGAAAATGTAAGAAAACTAAAGGAAATTTTCGTAAATTCTATTATGGAAAATATCGAAAAATTTAAAATTATTTCTCCAATCAATGCTAGCCCTTATATTTTAAATGTTGCTTTTGAGGGAATAAAAGCAGAGGTATTGCTTCACCATTTAGAGGAAAAAAGCATTTTTGTTTCAACTGGATCCGCGTGTTCATCACGTAAAAATATTCACAGTAGAGTCTTAAGATCAATGGGTGTTACCTCAAAATATATTGAGGGAGCTATTCGATTTAGTTTTTCCCATTTTAATACTGAAGAACAGATAATAAAGACAGTTGAAGCGTTAGTAGATATTTTACCAAGAATAAGAAAGAAACCAAAATTAACCAATTAACTCAACTTTCCCATATCGTTAATATTCTTGCAGCCATATTCTCGCAAGCATGCGCTTATCAAGTTTCTTTTAAAATATAATTGAAATTATGGTCCGTTTTATGGCTACTTAATTCGAAGTGGAAAAGTTGAGTAAGGCAGTATCAGAAAAATAACTGGTCAACTAGTCGTTTCAAAAACTTGATATAACGAGTTTTCATCATACAAAACTTGAACAAGGAATTTTTTGAAACTCCCTAAGTAAATTTATTTTTTTGACTTTTTGAATAAGTTTATTTTTCTAGTTTAAACTTTTAGCCCAGCTTATCGCTCTATTAATGCTTTCCTCCTTATTTGAATTCGGAGT
>JAUZPS010000474.1 GCA_030705945.1 Bacillota bacterium | reverse complement strand
TATTATGTTATATATTCCATGAAATCACTGCTAAGTCCAATCCATATTTTTACTGGTAATTAGTTTTCGAAATCACTCATGTTCCTCACTAACAAATATAAACTTAGGTAATTATTTCTACGAGTATTCTATAATACATATTCATGGAAATCAAGTTTATCGGTGTGAATTTTGGAGAATTATGGTGAAATAAGTTTTATTCATTTTTATTAAACTATAATTCAGAGATGGGAAAATACTCGCATGCTAATTCCTCAATGTTTTCCAGAACTTCATTGTATCCCCGTTCGTCTTCATGATAATTGTTCCCTCCATATCAGTTCTGAACATTTTCACGCCGTTATCCTCCAACCGTTTTAAAACAGCTTTCGAAGGATGACCAAAGCTATTATTCTTCCCAACACTTATAACTGCGACTTCAGGACCGACTGCCCTTAGAAAATCCTCTGAAGTTGATGTGGAAGAGCCATGATGAGCAACTTTTAACACATCTGATTTCACGTCTTCCTTTTCGTTCAATAATATTTTTTCCATTTCCTTTTCCATATCTCCTGTAAAAAGAACCTTTATATTTTTATAAATGAGCTTTGCTACAATACATCCGTTATTTTCCGGGTTTGTTAATTGGACACCTTCAATTGGGTTGATGAATTGCAGCTTCGTTTGACCATCAAGATCTATAAAATCTCCTGAATTAAATTCCATAGTCTTAACCTTCTCCGTATCAGCAATATCAAGAAGAACCTTATATGGCTTCAGATCAGCGCCTTTAGGTATTATAAGGCTGTCAGCTTTTATGTCCTTCAAAACAGACAACAGGCCTTGAAGATGATCATCGTCACTATGGGTCGAAATAACAATGTCAAGCTTTGTCACTCCATAATCATACAAAAACGGTACAACAGTATAATCCCCCATATTATGCTTGAAGTCAGTCTTAGAAGCAAAGCCGCCGCCATCAATCAGAACTGTTTTACCGCTGCTTGTCTTAATAAGTTCAGAATCTCCCTGACCTACGTCAATAAATACAACTTCCAAGTCCCTCGGAATAAAATAATTGATTCCAAAAACAAGTATTACCATAGATATAAAAGCAGCATACCATCTGTATTTCAGCTTAACATTGTAGTTAGGTTTATACCATAAGAAAAAGAGAATTGCTATATAATATAAAATAATAATTGTTACAGACGGAGTTGCTATTTTTACAACTGCAAAGGGCAGACTTGACGATACCTTAGTAACGAAGAGAATAAATGAAAGAAAGGCGTTATCTATTAGCCCTATCATCTGAGCCAGAAAAATATTGAATTGTCCTATTATTACCATTATTATCCCTATTATTGTTATAAGTTCTACAAGAGGGACTACTACAAGGTTAGAAACTACAGATATCACCGATATCTTGTTAAAATATAAAGCGCTTATAGGAATAACTCCAACCTGCGCGGCTAAAGTCGCAGCTAATACATCTGCCACAAATGACGGCAGAAATTTGTAGTTTAACTTGTTCTTAATATTTTTATAAAATAAAACAAGGGATAAGGTAGCGCAGAAAGAAAGCTGAAAACCTATATCAAACAAAGTATAAGGGTTGTACAACAACAGCAGAATCGCCGCAAAAGATATGCTTGTGTATACATCCGTTTCTTTTCTTATAAGTTGGCCTGAAAGCATTATTATTGCCATTATTACAGCTCTGGCGACTGACGGTGAAAAACCCGTTATAAAAATAAATATTATTAAAACTCCGATTATAGCTATATTTGATACCTTTTGACTAAGCTTCAGCCTTTTAAAGACAAACATAAGCGGGAAGACAATGAAGGCAACGTTCATTCCCGAAACGGCCATCAAATGGGATAATCCAGCATCGCTGAATGCGCCGGTTGTTTCATCATTCATGTCCGAAGTGAAACCAATTAACATTCCATTCATTAACGCCGCTTGCTCACTTGGCAGACTCCTCTTCACCGTGTCAATAATTCTTTTTCTTACATCAAGACCTGCTTTAACTAAAAAGTTGCCATTATTTGAATTCCCTTTTTCAATATTATCAAACCTTGCAAATAGTGACGCTGAAATTCCTGATTTATAAAGATATCTTCTATAATCAAACCCTCCCGGGACGCTTCTTGCTGTGGGAATATTAATTCGTCCAAAGATACGTATTTCAGTTCCGTATTCCATTATCGGTGTTCCTCCCTTGTCAGGCACTGTAAGGAGCAACTTTCCAACAATTTTATATATTTTATTTTCACAAATGATTTCTCGGGTTTTAATAGTATACACTGTCTTGGCTTCTTTGATATCAGGCTCTGAACATATAAATCCATTTACCTTAACATCTTTTTCTGAAAAATAACTGTATTTATCGGAGTTTATATTGTTAACTACAGTAAATTCAATAGCTCCAGCTAAATAGAACAGTATAATTCCTATAACAATAGCTAAATCCTTCTTTCGAAGTATAATTATTGTAACAGGAACAATTATTAGAATTGATAACAAGATGGTAATAATCAAGCTTCCAATTTGAACAACAGATATGCCGGCAATAAGAAATACAGAAAATAAAAGCATGGGTCTTTTCATGATTAATTCCCATTCCTTTCATTCTATCAATATTACTTTATAAAAAAACGCTCCTTGTGTTAAAAGGAGCGCAAATATTAAACTGGTGTTGTTACTTTAAAAATCTTCTTCCTGTCATATATGCGTTTGAATAGAATCCTTCACTGAGATCACTGATGGTTACTTTGTGAGCATTTGAACCAGATGATGCATGTATGAACATACCATCTCCAATATAAATACCCGCATGATTAACATAATTTCTACCACCATTGGTATCAAAGAAAATAACATCGCCAGGTCTTAAGTTTTCTCTACTGACTTTGGAACCTTGACGAGCCTGATCTGCTGCTACACGTTCTAGATCAATACCAAAATGATTGAATACGTACAAAACAAAGCCTGAGCAGTCAAAACCATTAGGTGAGCTTCCACCATAAACATATCTGACACCTAAAAATTTCTTTGCATAAGCTACAAGCGCCTGACGATTTTCGGAAACAGAGCTAGTGTCATCGTCAGAATTCTGTGGAGCAGCGTCTCTTTGCTGATCTTCTTCAGTACCTCTAGAGGTAGTCTTTTTTGCAGTCTTTGTTGATGAAGATGATTTTGTTGAACTTGTTGATGGAACAGTAATAAAATCTGTAAAAATCCAACCAACAGCTCCATCAGAAGCGGAAACCTTATACCAATTGCCAGTATGGCTCAAAATCTTTACTGTTGTTCCTTTGTTGTAAGTTTTAAGAACCAAGGCATCAGTGCTGGCTGATTCTCTTAAGTTAACCTTATCTGTGTTGATCTTTGCAGAGCTTGATGATGAAACTTGCTTAACAGTGACAAATTCACTGTTAACCCATCCGGTAATACCGTTGTACGATACCTTGTACCAGCCATCTGCGCTGCTGATGATTGAGATCTTCATTCCACTTGTTAACTGTTCGAGAACTTCTGAAGAAGTATTTGGCGACTTTCTGATATTTAACACGTCACCATTAACAACACCTGTTCTGTTACTTTCCGCATTAGCTGAGACTGCTAAAACAAAAAATAACATGAGACATGCGCTTATACCAATAAGCGCCTTTCTGAATTTAAACATATTCTCCTCCTATTTATAGCTTCCGAAGTTAGCTGTCGGGTTCGGGTAATAGGATCACCCCTACTATCTAGCGATAGATTAACCCCATAAAATATTGGTTCCTCCGTACCTCCCTATCACAAAGGAAGATTCAGCTATTTTATTAAGTTTTTACTTCAATGATATTATATACATCTTATTATAGTTTGTCAAATCTATCTAAAAAGCAATTAATCTTTTACATTTGCCTATCGCATAATAACGTTAAAGCGTTCGTTATTTTGCTCCGTCAAATGTAAGATTAATAGTGCTTTTTATATATCTAAGGATTTGCGCATAATTATCACATTTTGTTTTTTGTTTGAAAGGCTTATGTGGCCATTCATTATTCTATATACTTCAAAACC
>JAUZPS010000473.1 GCA_030705945.1 Bacillota bacterium | reverse complement strand
GTAAGAAATAATTGAAAATTACTTCCGCATCAAGGCGTGTGTTCACGAGTTAAGTGAAGAGCAAAAGCGTGAAGCGGCTTCCCAAGTCCTTGGAAACCCGTCATGAGAAATTATGGTGTCTCCTATAGGCACCATAATTTCTAGACACTAAAAATTTCCAGATTAAAAAGATTATTTATAAAAAGAAACACTTTCGTAATTATTGCCCTCTTTACTCCATTTTCTCTCTTCTTTAACAATTTCCAGCTCTTTATAATCCAACCTTATCTTATTCTCACTTCTCAACCTGATATACTCAGCAGTGCTCCAAGGAACAGCATCCTGAATGTTGTTTTTTGTAATAAGTTTGACAGGGTTCAAAACATGATAAGGTAGTGTTTTACCCTCAAAATGAGCTTTTATCAACTGGAAAACAACATCTCCGTCTGCAGTTGTTGGCGCGCCTGCAGTAGCTTCTAAAAGACCCTCTTTGATAAACTTAATGCCTGCATCTTCTCTTCCATTCTCAGCATAAAGCTTGTACTTCCCGATAAGATTTTTATTTTTTAACACTTCTATTGCGCCAATCATCATTTCTTCATTTCCAGTAAAAATTGTATCAAATTGAATATTTGATTTCAAAAGTTCTTCCATGGCAGCCATGGCATTTGGTTTCATCCACCCTCCGGAGTAATTTACTACTACCTTTGACTTGCTGCCTGCCACCGAATTTAATCCATCAATAAACCCTTGTCTCATCATTTCTGTCATACCTTGATCGTATCCGCCTTCAATCAATGCGCATTTGGCGTTTTTATTCGACTCCGAAATGGCCTTGCCATTAACATACCCGGTCATATACCAGTCTGTTGTAACAATCGAAGTCGCTTTAGCGCCATTAGCTAAATCCGGCATAGTCATGTAGAAAAAAACTGGAATCTTAGCGTCATTTGCGATTTTAGCGCATTCACCGCCAATCTTTATATCCGTTGTAATAATGGCAATAGCATCAACTTTTTTTGCGATTAGTTCCTGTACATTTTTTAATTCTTTTTCCTTTGAATAATCGGAACTTAGTTTAATTGTTTCCCAGCCTTCTTTTTTTGCAAGCTCAACTAATACATCTGTTGAAGCGTTATAACAAGCATCAGACCCAGCCATAACTGCGCCAATAAGCCTTTTAGCGCCTTTACTTTCAGGCGTTTTTTGGGATTGAGTGCTTGATGGTGAACCACAGGCTGTTAGTGAAAAAAACAGCAAAGTAAAAATTATGAGTTTTTTTACATCAAATGCTATTTTCATCAAATCCTCCTTAAATTCGATAGAATACAAAAAGATATCATATTTATTAAAATTCGATCATTATTTAAAAAAATCCTTCTTTAAGCGTAAATTTAAAATTTCTTATAACACCAAAACTATCCAAAACTCATCTATGGTTGTAAACATGGATTGGAATGTCATTCCCTTTGATATTGTCAAATCCTCAAAGGGTTATCTGGTAATTGGGACGTAAAATTATTTTTATTATTTACACAATGATAAATTGTATGATTAGCTATCATTAGATGGTATAGGTAATGTTAATTATCTTGATGTTATAGACTCTTCCAGTTTGAATGTGGAATTCCTTGCGGAATTAATATACAAGGAACTTAATTATGTAAATCAGTATGTGAGATTTTACTTGAACCATGGATAACAAACTCATTGAAATGAAGCAGTTTTGATCTATGAGTAATAAATATTAAAACAAAATTGTAATTATATATAATCTCAGGTTAATTTCCAGTTGCATTTCGATACTATATTTATTTACTCAACTTCCCACATCAATAATATTCCTGCAGCCATATTTTTTCAGTATATGCGTATTAAATTTTCTGTCAAAAGATGATAAATTTATTACCCGTTTAAGGCTGCTTAATTTGAAGTGGGAAAGTTGAGTTAGGTAGCATCAAAAAGAAAACTTGTCAACTGGTCGTTTCAAGAACTTGATACAATGGGTTTTCATCATATAAACTTGAACAAGGAATTTTTTGAAACGACCTTATTTATAAAATTCTGTGATTATGCTAATTTCATAATCCTGACACGTAATTAACCATTTCATCTACATCTGTAAATAGATTTTCAATGCCGTAGGTATCATTAATTATCACAAACATTGGATATTTGCGAGATTCTGCCCCTATATTCTTTGCATAAGCAAAAATATTAAAATATATCTGTTGAGGGTCCATTTCGAAGTATTTGTCATACTTCTGTTTTACATCAAAATCTGGTCTAACAGCAATAACGTTTATCTTATTTTGTATGAAAGCAATATTTTTTTGTACCTTATCTTCGTCTTCTTTACATTTTCTGCAGCCTGAGGATATAAACATCAATAGGGTTTTATTGCCATTTTCGCGAAAAGCGCCTGATTTACGAATATTCTTCAAAATCATCTCTCCTGCATTGTTACTAAAATCTTTTTTTCCACTTAGCTCAATGATTTGATTTATTAATGCCACGTAACTGTAGCCTGTGACAGTCATTACCTTATTGTTCTTATCTGTGAGAAATGCCGTAGGTTTGGATTCGCTCAAGGAGGCCTTACCTTTTAGGCAATAATTATAGTTTAGGTCAATTTTTGCGCTCTGTATCTTTTCTATGGGTATCTCGTTTTCCCAAAGAATCGCATAACTTAGGCCCTTAAAGTTTATTATATGAATCATTTTGGTGATGCAATCCAGCCTCTTTACACAATCATCACTTGTATCGTCGAGGTAGAAAATCACTTTATAGATACCTTTTATCTGATCTATTGTATTTGACTTTCCAGAAACATTAAAAAGTCTGATGCCAGAAGGAATAATATCATCACACTTAAGTTCCAGCTCCGTGTTTTGATTTAAGGAGCACCCTTGCGAAAATGCAAAAATCATTATAATAAATACAGAAAGAAAAATATGTTTTTTCATTGAGTAATCCTCAATTTACTTGATAATCTTTGGATGTCATTCCAAAGTGTTTTGCTATAATTATGACGTCTGCCATATTTATAGTATTATCTCTGTTTGGATCACAGGAGATAAGGTATCTACTGTCTGTAGATACAGCATTAAAGGCTTTTGCAATCTCTATAATATCTGCCATATTGATAACATCATCCGAGTTGAGATCTCCTGCCCAAAGTAAAAATGGGTGTTCCTGTGTGGAGAACACTGCGCTCGCATACCTATTTCGTGTGAGATATCCAGATTTGCTGAATTTTAAAATGCTTGAATCTGTGGTTATGGGAGCATATATCTCAAAATATCCTGCGCTGTCTGTTATAGCCGAAAGATTTTTCCCTTCAAGTTCTACTTTGAAGCCTTGCTTTACCAAGGAATCTGCCTGGGAAGTATATGTAAAATCAGGCGCAATGTATCCTGAAATTTTAGATGTTTGTGGTGTGGCAGTGGGTGTAGGCCTTATGGGTGTAGGGGTTACTACAGACTCGGTGGAGCTTCCTTGAACTTTTAATACCACTGCGCCATGGGAAGGTACATTGGCTGTATACCCAGTATTGAACGTGCCGCAATCCTTATGCTCCCAAAGATCACGAACAGTGGCAGGACCATTAGCAAGCTTTATATCTTTCCAATTGACTGTGATATCTGCCGCAGCGCCTCCTCGATTCAAGAGAATAACTGCCTTGGTAGCGCCATCTACCCCTAGAGGTTTACACCACACTTCAAGATCTGCTGAAGTATTTACCTTGGTGCCTTGCACCCCTGCAGCGTCCTGATCAATAGCAATGACTTCTTTATTTGTAAGTATGTCTTTGGTAGCAGTAGTCATATTCCTAAGATCATTTCCAGCGATAAGGGGAGCTGCCATCATGCACCACATACTGAAATGTGCTTTGTATTCTGTATCTGTCATTTTACCATTGCCAACCTCCAGCATATCTGGATCATTCCAGTGGCCTGGACCTGCATAGGCTGCTGACTTGGAGTTTACATCAATATTTTTCATAATACTATCCCAGCTGTCACTGATATCTCCTGTTGTTCTCCAGGAATTACCGCAATCTACCATCCATGGGCCTACAAAAT
>JAUZPS010000472.1 GCA_030705945.1 Bacillota bacterium | reverse complement strand
CCTTTTCTCTTTGCATAACCAACACCCCCGAAAAATTTATATAAATGGCTAATATACATCCATTATTATTCTTCATTTTTCAAGCTCCAAGAATGAACCGACTTTCTTTGTTCTCAGATTAAGACCTTCAAGCATGAGAAGACATGGGCTCTCAACATTCTCAATATATTCTTTTGCTGATGATTTCAATTCATTATTCATTATCATTAACCTCTTTAAAACTTACGCTTTATAGTTTGAATATTCTGTTATTCTTGCGCACAACACGCAATCAATCGAAACGACTTCTTTCAAATGATAAGCATTAAGTAACAATCCCATCACTTCTGATTTCTGAATCATAAATCCTCCCATTTTACATTAATTACAGCATTTAACTATTCTCTCTTATTTATGTTTTCAAATTTTAAAAAGTACTTCTACCACTACCCAGTCGAACCTATCACTATTATCCGTTTTCCAATACATTTTTCCTTCATGCTCTTTCTTCCCAGTGGCTCATTTTATATATTCGTACTCTTCTCAAGTCCATACAAATCTTCCAGCCTTTCGCTAATATACTGATGCGCATCCCTGATACCTTGATTATAAAAGAAAGGAGCAATTTTCTCTGTAACGAAATTAAGAAATAGTTCAGCAGATAAATCACCTATGTTTTCATCTCTTTCAGTCGAAAAGTATTTCCTAATTTCATTTATGGCTTGTATCTTTAGGTCTTTTGTTAATTCAATTTTTTGCATATATTTATCCTCCCAATTTGTAATTCTTCCAATTTTCAAGAATCTCTCATAATATTTTCCTAAATGCGCCAATTTACTCATACACCTATCATACCTTTACTATAATCATATTTTAACATTTATAATATTTTTTTCATATATAATTACTTACATAATCTCCATTTCTCCTAACAATTCAATGAATCTAATGAAATTGACCCAAAGTTCGTGGAATTTGAAGTGGCATTCCTGACTACAGTTTGATAAACTGTTTGTTAGTGATAAGCGCATTATGCTAAGGGGTGAAAATGATTTGGGAGAAAGAATTTTAATTGTCGATGATGAAAAGGAAATAGCTGATTTAGTTGAAGTTTGTTTAAAAAACGATGGCTATGAGATTATTAAATATTATACTGGAAAAGAGGCTTTAGAAAGCATCGAAAACGTGGAGTTTGATTTAGCGATACTTGATGTAATGCTGCCCGATATAGATGGTCTTCATATCTGTAAAAAAATACGCGAGAAGCATTATTATCCAATTATTATGCTTACAGCTAAGGTTGAAGGTGTAGATAAAATAATGGGGCTTACTTTAGGCGCAGATGATTATATAACAAAGCCATTTAACCCTTTAGAGGTTGTAGCCAGGGTGAAATCGCAATTGAGGAGATATAAAAAATATAATCAAGTAGGAGATGTAAGGTTAAATTCAAGTAGCGAATATGACATAAACGGCTTGATAATTAATAAGGAATCTCACAAATGCGCTTTATTTGGAAATGAAGTAGCCCTGACACCTATAGAATTTTCAATTTTATGGTACCTAAGCGAAAACAGAGGTAGAGTAGTTTCCTCAGAAGAGCTATTTGAGGCGGTGTGGGAAGAAAAATTTTTAGATAACAACAATACTGTGATGGCTCATATTGGACGCTTGCGAGAAAAATTAAATGAACCTGCAAAAAATCCAAGATTTATCAAAACTGTGTGGGGAGTTGGTTATAAAATTGAGTAATGAGACAAGTGTTAGAATAAAAAAGCTTAAACAAACAATGGCTTATAGCTTGCTTACAAGGGCTTTTACAGAGATAGGTATATTAATAATTTCAAGCTTGATTATCGCTCTGATTGTTAAACTTATTTTTAAAGTGAAAATTTGGTATGGTAGTGAGCCAATTTATATGCTGTTTAAAAGTCTTGAGAGAAATTTGCCTGCCATTATTGTTGCGCTCGTTTTGCTTGGATTAATAATAATTCTTATACGAGCCTGGCTCAAAGCTGTTAGCTATTTAGAGGACGTTATTAATGCAACTGAGAATGTGTATACCTCTAATAATGCTTTAGTTGAACTACCTGAAGAACTAAAAGAGGTAGAAGCGCAGATGAACCAAATCAAAATGAACTTGATGGAAAAAGAGAGAATTGCAAAAGAAGCGGAACAACGCAAAAACGACCTTGTAGTATATCTTGCGCACGACCTTAAAACTCCTCTGACATCTGTTATTGGCTACTTATCAATACTAAAGGACGAACCAGATATACCTGCAAATCAGAGAGATAAATATATTTCCATTGTATTAGAAAAGGCGCAAAGACTTGAGGATCTTATAAATGAATTTTTTGAAATTACACGGTACAATCTCTCTACCATCATCCTTGAGATAAGTCGAATCAACATGACCAGAATGCTGGAGCAAATAGTATATGAGTATTATCCAATGCTCTCAGAGAAAAGGGTTTCATGCATTATTGACGCGCCACAGAATGTTATGCTAAATTGTGACATTGATAAAATGCAGCGTGTTTTTGACAACCTGCTAAAAAATGCTATGAATTATAGTTTTGAGGACACAAGCATAGAAATACGGGTACAGCAGACAGTAAATGAAGTAAAAATAAGTTTTGTAAACCATGGAACCACAATACCAAAAGAGAAGCTAGAACGTATATTTGAACAGTTTTATCGGCTTAATTCTGCAAGACAGAGTAAAAGTGGGGGTTCTGGGCTTGGTCTTGCAATAGTGAGAGAAATTGTTGAATTGCATGGTGGAACAATAAGCGCTTATAGTGAAAATGAGCTAATTACTTTTGAAATAATCATGCCATACTTTTAGGTTTGCTGATATTGTAGGAAAATCGTAAGAATTTCATCATAAAATATTAGAATTTCTTTGAAATAAATCGAGTAAAAATATTTTAAATATTTGATATTATTTTCTCGTAAGAGCTATTATACATTTATTATTCAAAGAGAGGAAATATGATGGCTAATAAACATTTAGAAAATAAAAATATTGCATTGAAAGAGCGCAAAAAAATATTACGAGCTAAAAAAATCAGGTTAATTTCAGCCTTTATATTTATAGCTGTTGCTTTAATTATAATCAACATAAATAAAGTTGACTTAAATTCTTCTTTAAGCAATAAATTAGGATTCCATAAAGGACAAGCCATTAATCACTCCAAAAATGAAATTAACCCAAAGGAAATTAACCCAAAGGAAAAAGTTGATTGGAGGCTAATTCTTGTAAACTCCTCAACCTATATTCCAAGTAATTTTCATGTTAAATTAAAGGAGCTTAGTGGAGGTTATAGCGTAGACGAAAGAATATATCCTGAGTTACAACAAATGTTTGACGATGCCAGAAATGCCGGTGTTTATCCAGTGATTGTATCTGCATTCAGAACTGCGGAAAAGCAAAAAAGCCTATTACTTGAAAAAATAAAGAGCTTCAAAGCGCAAGGTCTTACGGGTAAGGAAGCTGAAGAAGCGGCGAAAACATGGGTTGCGACGCCTGGAACTAGTGAACATCAGCTAGGACTTGCAGTTGATATAAATACAGATGTAAAAAAAAGTACAAACGATGCAGTTTTTAAATGGTTAAAGAATAATAGCTATAAATATGGTTTTATACAGAGGTATCCACCCGAAAAGTCGCATATAACTGGCGTTAATTATGAGCCTTGGCATTTCAGATATGTGGGCAAAGAGGCTGCGCGAGAAATTTATGAACAAAATATATGTCTTGAGGAGTATTTACGCTAATTCTAGTGATTAATTTTTGATAATAGGTATCAGCTTAAAATAACAATGTAATGTAATTGTAATAAAATTATCAAACATTTCCCATCCTACTTCCGGTTGTAAAAAACATCCATAAGTAAAATATTTCAAACTTTAAAGGCAAGGTATGCCATAGCTCCCTTAACTTTCTGATATTACATTAGAAATGTAAGTACTGTTATTATGTCTTTGAGTAAAATTAAACCCTCTCTCAAGGGTTAAGGATCCTTGAGGTTTATCATCAGACGACGCAACACTGAAAGATGTTCAGAATATACTTATTAT
>JAUZPS010000471.1 GCA_030705945.1 Bacillota bacterium | reverse complement strand
TATGTCCTTGATGTTCCTTGATCCCCAATGCCATGGAATAAGCCATTTCCATGCCCAACAATGTTGCTTTGATTCCTTTACCCATTTAAACGGATGATAGCCTGTTAACCCTTTGGGAACATTAGACCTCCTCGGTAAGTTTCTTGTTATGAGAAATATTTCAAATAATTTTTTCACCTTTAAACCTCATATTTCCAACTATTCACTATTACCTACAAAACTTATAGCTTTCTCTTATAATACTCATCCAACTTATAATCACAGCGCAAAACAATCCCTTCTTTATCTTCCTTGGTCAATTTATTGAATACATGTCTGTTAAACTCAACATACTCAAGTTCCTTACACCTGCTCATAAATCTCATATCCTCAAACCGCTTAAACGGGTTGGAAAATATATTCCTCTCAACTTCCTTTTTGGTATAGCCTTCTTTACAGAAAATGCTTGTCTTTTTTTCCACTACCAAGCCATCTTCCTTTCTATTGCTATAAAAATCAATAAAATAATCTATAATATCCACTACTCTAACCCTGCCAGTCTCATCCACATGGTCCAGCATAGCTTTTAAAAGAACTGGTTTATACGAATAGCTCATATCCATAGTTCTGACCATTTCCATAAACTTCTCCTTCATGTTTGCAGCGGTTATCAATTCCCAACCATGCTGTAACGCATATTGTTTCACAGTTTCCTCCTTGAAGTATTTAAAACTTCGCTTATCACCAAAAGGCACCTCAAGATCAGGAATCACTTTACTTTCGCGAATATATCTCTCTACCGTTTCACTTTGTACATCCACCATTCTAACAAATTCAAGCTGTGATATCATATCTTTCACTTCATCCTGCCAGTTAAAAAGGTCAATGAGTTCATAATCCGAGACATCCACAGGAAAGTCCAAATAAACCGAAGGTTTCTCGCCTAGAGCTATAAGGTTCCTGTCAAGCTCAAACTGCTTTTGCGAAGCAATGACATATTGACCCGCCACATACTCCTTGACGTTAAAGACCCTATGCAGTGAATAAGGCAAGTTAAACATATTTGCATTATCAATAAAGTCAAATACCATTAGATAGTCTTTCCCTTTACACTTACGCATTCCTCTTCCGAGCTGCTGCATATATAGAGTTTTGGACAAAGTAGGTCTTGCCATAAAGAGAACTTCTGTCTTTGGGCTGTCCCATCCTTCATTTAGCAGGTCACACGCGCATAAAACATTAATATTTCCATTCTCATACTGTTCTAATATTCTTGTCCTGTCCGAAGATTTTATTGTCCCTGAAACAGCTTCACATCTAATACCATTTTGCTTAAACAAGTCTGATATTTCATTGGCATGGCTGACAGAGGCGCAAAATATAACTGTTTTCTTATTCTTTACACAATTAAGATAGGTATCTGCAATAACTTTATTTCTCTCAGGAACAAAGAGCTTACTTTCTAGATCCTGTGAATAATATTTAATCCCATTTATTCTTACATTCGAAAGGTCCACATTTGTTTTAACTCTAATACATCGAATGGGTGTAAGCTCACCCATTTCAACAGCAGTCTTTAAATCAAGCTTGTGAGCTACATTTTTAAATATCTGGAGCAAGTCTTCTCCATCTGACCTGTCAGGCGTAGCAGTCAATCCTAATGTAAACTCCGGATTAAAGTATCCTAGAATCTTTTTATATGTATTTGCAGTTCCATGATGACATTCATCAATAATTATATAGGCAAAATCTCCTTCCTTGAATTGCTCAAGATTCTGCGCAACGCTCTGGATACTCCCACAAACAACGAAAGCATCCTTATCTTTCTGTTCACCTATGAATAAGCCCGTCTCTGCCTCTCTCCACAAATCTTCAAAGGTTCTTTTCGCCTGGGTGATTAGTTCTTTGGTATGCGCCAAAAATAATGTCCGTTTACCCAGTCTCTTTGCATCACTTACTGCAGTAACTGTTTTTCCAGTACCCGTAGCATGATAGAGTAATGCAATGCTTTCCCCATTAGCCCTCATAGCCTTCAGATTCTCTAATGCAGTCTGCTGGTGCTCCTTAAGCTCTATTATCTTTCCCTTTTGCTGGGGTAGATAATCATCCAACATACGAAATGCAGGCATTTCACCCACAAAAGCGCGGAGCTGGTCTTTGACTCTCTCTGGTTCATTCTTCAATTGATTATATACCCATCGGTATACCTTCCAACTGTTGTAAATGAGGCTATTCTGCTTCAATAAATCATCATAGTATTTATTACCGGAAACCTTGGAAGGATTGTGATATGTTTCTCCGTCAATTTCAATGGCAATTTTAAGATCTTCATTTTCAAGAGCAAAATCAATAAATCTTCTGTTACCATAAATATCCACGAAAGGATACTGAATAAAGAGATATTGTGATTTCTCAGGCCCAAATGTATCACAAAACAATTCAACAAATAAATCTTCCGCGAAACTGCCCAGTCTTCCGCTTTGCTTAACTACTTTTGCCATTACATCCCAGCCCCTTAGCCCTCAATAACTTCCTTTAACAGCAACCTTTCTTTAAAGGCGCCTCTTTCGTTAACTTTTTGCTGCCTGATTGCTTCAAAATCTTCTATACTAACTTTTTTACAGTCTAAAATTGCATACACCACTTCCACCAGGTCCGCCAATTCCTCAACACTCTGGCTCTCCATAAATTCTTGAAGTTCTTCCCCAAGTTTTTCATTTAGAAGATTTATATATTCATTCCCAGTCACTTTTTCTATTACAGCATGCTTCCCACTTTTCTCTATAATTTGGGGTATCTTGTCACGTATTAGCTTATTATACACTTTGGACTTCATTATGCTAACCTCCACGTTAATGCTGTAGCATTTATTCCACACAGAGATATTTTATCACAACAAAGGTGATTTATGGGAATAAATTCGTTTTTTTAAATGTAAGTTTATTGTATCATCTCTGCTATTTATTTCATATGAAGTATTCCTTTAGGTCTACAGTTTGTACATTTATCTATCAAAAATCTAGGACAAATGAAATATTATCAAGTTTTATTATTTAATTTCGACGAGAAAAATAACTCTTTTAAATTTGTTGCTACACTTGAATATATAGAAATTGTACCAAGCTGTTTTTTTAATCCATTTAATAGAATGTCGAGTTTAATAGTGATAAAATTAATTATCGATTATATTATTAGGAATATATGTTCGCAAGCATATGTAAAGGAATAGATTTATCATGAAGAAAATGATTGAGAGTATTGAAGAAGCCTTAAAGCTTCTTAATGAGCTTAATGCTCCTGAAAAACTTACATTTCATGGAAAATTAGTATGTGAGGCAGCCGAAGATATTATTAAAGAATTATCAACTTTAGATATATCATTAGATTTTGTTTTTATAAGAATTGCTACAATTCTTCATGATATTGGCAAAATAATTCATATATCAGAACTAAGTATGCCAGGACATTTTCATGAGGAAGAAGGAGAAAAAATTCTAATTAAATTAGGAATTGACCCAAATCTTGCGCGTTGCTGTTTATCCCATGCCAGATACAATAATATGAACTGTTCTATTGAAGAGCTTATTGTTGCTTTAGCGGATAAACTCTGGAAGGGTAAGCGTGATGAAACCCTAGAATTAAAGGTAGTTGATGCAATTGCTGAGCGACTAGGCAAGGAAAGATGGAATATTTTCATGAAATTAGATGATTGCTTTGAAAGTGTTGCTATGAAAGGTAATGAACGATTGAACCGTAGTTTAAATTGAGGAAGATTGATCTACATATCAAGTAAGGTAGTATCAAAAAAACAACTGGCCGTTTCAAAAACTTGATATAATGGGTTTTCGTCGTATAAACTTGAACAAGGAATTTTTTGAAACGCCCTAAGTCATTGAAGTAAAATAAATCATTTTATAGGGGAGAATATATTGGAAACAAAGAGTACTATTAACACTTTAACTATAAGAATAATTGGCTGGGTATGTTTTATATTTTTCTTATTATGTACCTTAGGAAGTATTTTTAGTGGAAAACCTGAAGTATCGTTAATTTTTGCTATATTTACATTATTAGGTGTATTTATGCTCTTAATGT
>JAUZPS010000470.1 GCA_030705945.1 Bacillota bacterium | reverse complement strand
TGCAGGGATTTCAGGCTGTTCCTCAGGTGGAGAGTTAATTACCATTGAATCAGCTAGATTCAGCGATGTCCAGCAATCAACTGACGGAAACGTATGCCATATGGAAAATTATTGGAATTCTTTGATTACACCACCTGACAAGCTGAATACCTATTATGGGCAGAATAATGGACTGGGTGTCTATGACAAGAGACGCCGCGGAGGTATGAATTGTTCATGGTCCTTTGATTCCCAGCTAATCAGGTATGCTGATCAAAGCGCATCGGTTGATCCCAACAATCTGGAAAGCTTAAGAAAAGATGTAGAACTGTATCATTTTTTTAAAAAACAGAATGTTGTCGGAAGATGGGTCAAGGTATACCGCCCTACAATCAGTGGAGGCTATGATCCGACTTTTTACATGCAGAAGATGGACGGTTCAAATACCAAAGGGTATATTGTGACAAGGGATACTTCCTGGTATCCTTTAGGGACGCCGCCGGTTACCAGCAGCGCCTTCGGTCAAAATGTCACTATCTATCCAAAAGGGCTTATTTCCAGCAAGCCATACACTATTTCCACGCTTGAAGGTGGTATGGCAGAAACAACTCATGATGGATCTTATTGGATGAGCCACGGTATTCCACTCACTCCTTTGAATTATGGAGAAATCATTTTTCTTAATATCGACAAAAGGCCAGGGGCAGGAAAAGATACCACAGCGCCGAGCGCTCCCTCAAATGTAATCAAAGTGTCCGAAAAGAATGTCGGTCATGAAGGTATCGGAATTACATGGACAGCAGGTTCAGATGATAACTGGATATCCTACTATGAGATATTTAAAAACGGTTCTTCAATCGATAAGGTTTCCAAGGGTACATACTATTTCGATACAACCGGAAGCATCGGGGATACTTACGAAGTGAGAACTGTAGATGGAGATGGGAATGTTTCATCATCGGTTGCAGCTCAGACAAATCCGGAGCAGTATTCGGCTTCTATCGATTTCAGCCAGACTCAGGGACAACGAAATTGGTATTATCAGCAGCGTGACAGCTCTGGAAACTATACCGATATGGCTGTTGACGGCAGCAGTTGGAAAGGCGCCCAGCAGTATTGCCTGATTGGCAGCAATTTTCAGCACCCTGACACCAATGATTCTGTAAGGAAGTGGATTGCGCCAAGGACGGGAGCTATCCGGATTACTGGAACAGCTAAAATGCTTCAGACAGGTGGAGATGGCGTAGTTGTAAGCATACTCCAGAACAATCAGGTCATATGGGGACCCAAAACCATCACAGGAACTGATTTAACAGGAATTTCCCACGATTTTACCATTGGTGTATGCGAAGGTGATGATGTAAAGTTTATAGTCAACAAAAACGGAGATAATTATTTTGATTCTACCTTGTGGGATCCGACTATCATATACGTCCAATCCCACCGCGCTTCAGTGGAATTTTCCTCAACTCAGGGAAGTCAAAACTGGTATTACCAGCAGTTGGACAGCTCAGGCAATTATACCGATATGACATGGGATGCCGCCAATTTCGGTTGGAGGGGCAACCAGACATACTGTATTATAGGTAGTAATTCTCAGCATCCAGACACTAATGATTCGGTAAGAAAATGGGTTGCTCCCAAAACTGGAACCATAAATATTTCAGGGTTGGCAAAAGCTTATAATACCGGCGGTGATGGTGTGTACCTTTCAATCAAAAAAAATAATGCCAATGTTTGGGGCCCAACACTGCTGCTGAGTTCCAATACAAGCGGTATCAAACACAACTTTAATGTTTTGGTCCAGCAAGGTGATTCAATATGCTTTGTGGTAAATAAAAACGGGGATAATTATTTCGACAGTACTGTTTGGGATCCTTCGATTTATTATTTGCCTGAAGCGGCTACAAATTCTGCGTTGGACTATAGTCCCGACCAAGGAAGAAAGAATTGGTCCTATCAGGAAAAGGATAGTTCCGGCAATTATAAAAATCTGATATTTGACAAAACCGCAAACAACTGGAAGGGAGATGAACAGTATTGTTTCCTAGACATGGGAGGGATGCATCCGGGCGCTAACTATGATACGGTCAGAAAATGGGTTGCTCCTTATCCAGGGAAGATCCGTATAACAGGAAACTATAGCAAATTGAATATGGGTGGAGACGGAGTTATCCTTAAAATACTTAGAAATACTACAGCAGTTAACACTATCACACTATCCGATGCAGTAACACAAGTATTGGAAAATGATTTGGTTAATGTGAATGCTGGGGATGAAGTTATTTTCGACCTGAATAGAAACGGAGACAATACCTATGATGCAACAGCGGTGGATATGAATATACAGTATGAATAACCTTGCTGTTTGATATATTCGAAAGCCTTTATGGTCATATAAATCCTTATGGTAATTTCCGATTGAATATGAATGAAAGAATGGCAAAAACAAGGTTTTGTCAAAATCCATTCCTCGGTTCAAATACCCTATATAACGGTGACAATATAAACCTTGTTGATTTCGGTCTTGCCCGTTGGATTAAGGATGTAAAAAAACAGAGCAGACATGGATTTCGCCTTTCTAGGCGATTTCCTGCTGCATTTGTATTACTCGTCTTATGAATATAAAAAAGGTAAAAAAAACCTTGCCGTCCGTAGTTATTCATATTACTTGGCTTAAAACTATTTCTTAAATGAAAGTATTTTTTTGTATAATTACGATTAATAACTGAAGAATTGAAATAATCTTTTTAATTCCATCAGATTCATATCTTAGAGGAATCTCCTTGCTATTTTTATGGGATATTAATTCAATTTTACAACCAATCTTGCCATTTTTTAATGTTTGAGGACCTAAGTCTTTAATGCTTATTGTAACAGCCAAACATTTAAAGAATATAATAAAATCTATTTTTTTACTCCACACTCTTTAATGCTTCCACCATGTTAATTTTCCGCAATCCCTTATTTGTGACTTTGTTTACCAATAAGGCAAAAATCAACGTAATAACCGCCGCAATCAGATAAGATATCATGGAAACACGAACCTTAAAAGCGATATCCGCAATGCTGACGTTAGCCAGAATGCCATAGGTGATGCCAAACCCTGCTGGCAGACCACAAAAAATACCTAATAGAGTAAGAATAAAGGTCTCCCTGTTTACGTAGGAATATACCTCTTCACGCTTGAAGCCAAGCACCTTTATGGTGGCAAGCTCCCTCTCACGCTCGCTTATATTGATATTAGACAGGGTAAACAGAACTGTCAAAGCCAATACTGCTGACATACCGATTAAGAGATAAACAACCATGTTAATAACATTATTTACTTCACTAAAGGCATCAATCATTGATTGACTGCTGTTGACTTTGAGGATTCTCTCATCATCACTTAAAGCATCCAGCCACTTCTGCCCCTCTTTCTTGTTTGTTAGGTTCAACAGGAAAGAGGTTCCGTTATAGTCGCCAAATGCTGCCTGGTAAGAACTTTCACTGACATACACGTAATTACCTGTATAATTTGTAGCTACGTAAGATACCTGAAAATCACGCTCCAAATTATTCTCATTTTGCATAGAAACGGTGTCTCCACTAGTTAAAGCAAGCTTTTTCGCAGCATTTTGAGTAACCACAATACCATTTTTCGGCAAGGTCATTGCTTTATGAGTTTTAGAATCATATAGATTAACATAATGTCCCAAATCCGAACCCTCTGGAATCACCATAACGGTAATATCCAAACTATCCCTCTTGTTTCGCAGTGTCAAGGATTTAATCTGAAGTTGCAGTGTATCCTTCACATTTCCAGATGCCTTCCACTCATTGGCAAGTGTGTTCATTTTAGCTGTATTCAAATTATCTGTCATTACAATAGCATCATATACAGTTACCCTATTAAACTGGTCAGTTGTCAGACTAACTACGCTATCCCTCACACCAAAGCCCAATACGATAAGCATAGTACAGCCTAAGATACCCACAATGGTCATGATAGCACGTTTCTTATATCTGAACAGATTACGGCAGGTTACTTTATTCAGGAAATTCAGTCGTTTCCAAATGAATGGAATGCGTTCCAGTAAAATACGACTTCCTG
>JAUZPS010000047.1 GCA_030705945.1 Bacillota bacterium | reverse complement strand
GAACGTAAAAACAAACCGCTCCCCAATGCAAGAAGCGGTCTGTCTAGCTACAAAATTTTTAGGATATCACTTAGTGCGTTTCAAAAAATTCCTTGTTCAAGTTTATACGACGAAAACCCATTATATCAAGTTTTTGAAACGACCAGTTGCTAAGTTTTTTTGATACTACCTTAAACCTGAAAGCTTTTAACCAGTTTAAACATGTTTTCAGAACTCTTCATTGCCTCATCGGATAAATTAATAATATTTGCAGTTCTTTCAACCACACCTGTTACCTTTTCAGCAATATTTTGTGTTCCTGCTGCTCCATCTGTTGTTGCGGAGTTTACTTGATTTATTGTTTTAACAATACTTTCAATAGAGAATAATAGTTGTTCAGATGTTGCATGAAAATCCATTACCAAATTTTCTACATAGTCTGCATCATTACTATATTTGTCTGCTGTATCTAGTTGAGATTTATAGTCACCGGATACTTTTTGGTCAATAAAACTTAGTATCTCATTTGAACTGTTGACAAGGCCATCAACGGCTTGAACAACTATCTTTGTAACGTTTTGTATCTGACCTACAGCTTCTTTGGAATCCTCGGCCAATTTTCTGATTTCCTCTGCTACTACGGCAAAACCTTTTCCATTTTCACCTGCTCTAGCAGCTTCTATAGCAGCATTTAACGCAAGCAAATTGGTTTGCTCTGTTATCTGAAGTATTGTATTTGAAAGAACAGTTATTTTGTCAACCTCTTTAGAATTATTTATTGCTGCTCTAAGACTAGTATTGGTCCTTTGGTATACTTCACTTGCAGTTTTTTGAGCTTCCAAAGCAGCTTTTTTTAATGTTTTAGCTCTTTGGTTGATTTCTTTTGCAGATTCTGAGGCATCTTCCGACTTTTTAGATATAGACTCTACAAAATTTTCTATTTCTATAGACGTGGCTCCCATTTCCTCAGCTGAAGCTGCTGTTTCTTGCATCCCCGCAGATAATTGTTCTGTAGTTGCCGCAACTTCATCTATTTGATTATTTAATTCATTAATATTTTTATTGGTTAAGGAAGTGCTATTCATTATGTGGTCTGATTCCCCAAGAACACTTTTTATTACATTTCTAATAGATATTATCATTTTATCTGAAGCTTTTGATATTTTACCTATTTCATCGTTAGTCCCTTTTAATTTATCTGGAATATCAATGCTGAAATTTCCGCTTTCCAATTCTCTAAAAACGGAAATAATAGTCCTGAATTGGTATCTAAGCTTTAGAATCATTGATATTTCAATAAATAGAATAAGTAAAATTACAATAACTCCCATAACTATAACTCTTATCATTCCATTTCTAATTTCTGACGCAGCTTTTATATTCAGATTTGACGCTAACTTTAAATTGTACTCTACTAACTCATCTATTTGCTTAACAGCAGATTCTCCAATAGTTCTAAGTCTTGTTCTTTCTTCAATAGCAATTTTCTTACCCTGACTTAAATTTTCTTCAGTATTCTCAATGCCTTCAAAGTAGGCTTTCATTTTACTCTCAATTTCATCCAAATATTTTGCTCCAGTAGAATCCATGACTGATTTTTTATATTCAGAAATTTGCTCGTACGCGTCTTGTATATTCTTTTTTAAAAGATCAAATTCTTCTTTTTTATAGCCTTCATCAATTGCTATTGTATACTCAAGACGCGCAATAATATAGTCACTTTTGGCTTGAAGAATATTTTTGGAAGGCAAATAACGATCAGAATACATAGCATCTTGCGATTTTTTTAATAAATTCATAGAAAAATATGCTGAAGCTGTCAATACCGCTAATGATACCATTGCAATTGTACTAATTAAAATAAAAGCCAAATATACCTTCATATTTTTAAACATGCATAAATCCCCCTCCGATACATTTATTTATATTATCATTTAATAATATCGGATAAGGATATAAATAAGTTTATATTCTTATGTTGTATTTAGATGATCCACCAATCATTTCTCTAGCCAGTATACATAATGTATACAAACCAAGATTCATAATAATTTACTAAAAGATATTACATTAAAAATGCAGTTAATACGTCTGCATTTTACTATCAAAGCTGAACTTTTCGCAACTTATGAATCAAGGTGTATATTTTGCAATATAAAAATGGATGTAAAATGTTTATTGCAAAATATATAGTTTATTCGTTGAGTTTAACAGCCGGAAAAGGGCTTTTCAAAGCAAACTTACACATGCTTTGCAATTGGTTATCCCTATTCTACCTTTTTAGCAAAGCTAGCTAAAGAATCTGCATTAGCTACAGGCATTCTGTTTAAAATATATGTAATGTCTCCTTTTTTATATACGCCTACATTTCCAGTAACACAATAATCGTAATATTTCTTAGCAATATTCACCGTGTTCGCGTTATAAAGCCCGAATGGATATGCGATGGTATTTATTTTTCTTGATAAAATTTTTTCAATATCATTCTTTGACTGACAACATTCTTTTTCTATGGTATTTTCATCGGATAAACTAAGATTTATATGGTTGACCGTATGACTTTGAAATGAAACCAGTCCGGACATCTCTTTAACAACATCTGTGGTCAGGTAATCTGGTTTATTTAAGGAACCGGTAATTAAAAACATTGTAGCTTTGATATTAAATCTTTTTAGTATCGGGTACGCATAAGCATAGTTGTCCATATAGCCGTCATCAAATGTAATCATGACAGGCTTTTTATATTTATTGAAGTCTTTAAAATTTTCAAAAGTTAATGCGGTATATCCATTATCATTTAAATACTTCATCTGGTCAAAAAAGGCTGATGGGCTTACAAAGTAGTACTTCTCTCCTTTCACTTCATCGCTTACATGGTGATACATTAGTATTGTCATCGTTTTATTCTTATTTGATTTAGAATTTTTTGCGTTACCAGAATCCTCCTGTAAATTTGTATCCTCATTTGAATTTGTAATTTCATTCCCATGGTTGCCATTATTTTGATTGATATTGCCTGTTTTAAAATGAAAATGGCCTACCAATATTAGTATAGTAATAAGAAATACAACAATGCCTGTAAATATAAGAAATTGGCGATATTTTATATAAAACATACATTACTCGCTTTAATAAAATAATCATATTAATTATTATGCTTTCAATATGTTAATAATACTAACTTTAAAAAGGTATCCCTACTCATGTTTTACAGATAAAAAATGACAGCTATTATTTAATAACGACTGTCATTGATATAAAACTTTATATTTAGTTACTCAACTTTCCCTATTCCTTCAAAACTGTTTATTTATTGATGTTCTCCTTCGCGTAGAAAAAAGTTTTTAACGACTTAAGATTATATTTGTTTGACATGATAATCTGTTCTGTACTCCCGACAAAGAGCACTCCATGCGGTTTTAACGCAGCGTTGAATTTGTAATATATCCCATTTTTGGCTTCTTCCGTGAAATATATCAGAACATTTCTGCAAACTATCAGATCCATATCACCTGGGTATGGATCGCGAAGCAAGTTATGATGCCTGAATTCAATGCATTTTTTTAAACTATCTTTTATTTGATAAAAATCTCCATTTGCTATAAAATATTCATCTAAATATTTCTTTGGAAGACCAACAAGGCTTTTGACATTATAGATAGCTCTCTGGGCTTTGTTTAAAATTTCTTTGTCTATATCTGTAGCAATGATTTTAATGTCGCTAAGAGGCAAAAAATTATTTAATATCATTGCCAGAGTGTAAGGCTCATCTCCGGTAGAGCAGGCTGCGCTCCATATCTTTAACCTCTTGTTGGAGTTTAAAAGCATTGGAAGAATCTCATTTTTCAGAACTTCCCACTGCTCAGGATTTCTATAAAACTCCGACACATTTATAGTCAGATAATTGATAAACTCATTATACATAGCCGTATTTGTCTTAATGGTATTAAGATAACTTTCGTACAGTTCCATGCCATATTTCTTTATCAACGCGTCAATGCGTCTTTTCATCTGCTTTTCTTTATAACAAGAAAGGTCTATGCCAGCAAGTTTAAGAACTTCTCCTTTAAACCATTCATAATCGTTCATGAATTATTCTTCCCTTTCTTATATATATTTTTTGCAATAAACATATTACATCCCTTTTTTATATTGAAAAATATATACCTTGATTCATAAGTTGCGAAAAGTTATGTAGTTGTGTTTTTATAAATTTAAATATCGAAAAATCTCTTAAGCTCCTTATTAAAACTCTCTAGTGAGTCAGACGCATGAATAAGGTTTTTAAAGCGGTGAGCTCCGAAATCCCCTCTTATGGTACCTGGACTCGACTCAAAACAACTTGTTTTCCCCATCATATTTCTCACTGACTGTATTGCGTTTTCACCTTCTAAAACAGCTACAACTACCGGACCGCCTGTCATATAATCGATCATATCATTGAAAAACGGCATTTCTTTTATGTGTAAATAATGTTCTTCTGCCTTTTCCTTACTTATCTTCATCATTTTCAAATCAATTATATTAAAATTCTTTTTTTCAAACCTTGTAATAATTTCACCTACAAGCTTTCTCTCAACAGCGTCAGGCTTTAAAATTATAAGTGTTCTCTCCATAACCATTAATTTCCCCTCTTAGTTTATTACCATATGGCGCTATTAATTTTTTAGAGCGTTTTTAAAATTTTCTTTTTTCAAGTTTTTGAAACACTAAGTATACAAGTTTTCCTTTTAAATAATGCTCTATTGATACTACCTTAATTAATAACAGCCTGAAATGTAATATTATATTAACATCTTAGAGAAGAAAATGTAAAGATATAATCAAAGATTAGTAATGATTTTAATGTAATAAAATTATCGACAAATAACTCAACTTAATAAAGAGTAATTTCGGAAATGAATAAGTATTTACAACTCAAAAACCGCTTAACAGCTACAGGACAAACAAAAAACTTCGCCTATATGACAATACCTAGGATATAGTTGCCAAACTGTATCAATTTATGTCAGTTTGGTATCCAAATGAATTGTAATAAGCGAAGTTTAGTTTTATATATTATAGATAAAAAGCAATTAATCTTTTACATTTGCCTATCGCAAAATAACGTTAAAGCGTTCGTTATTTTGCTCCGTCAAATGTAAGATTAATAGTGCTTTTTATATAGATAACCAAATATAAAGTTTTCTATCTGTTCGTTTTTGAAAAGCCCTTTTTCAGCTGTTCATCGCAACAAATAAAACTTATTTTACATTTGGTTATCTATATTTAAAGTCAGGACCAAAGCTTATTCAGCGTCAATCTTTACATTTCCTAACACATCACCGATTGTATTCTGAATTTCTTCTTTGTGTTCTGTTGGAACTTCTTCCTCAGTCGCAGCGCCTTCTCCAGATGCATTAGCGGATTCAGCTTCCTGTTTTTTAGGTGAAGGAATCGGGTTAACTTCTTTTATGCTGAGGCTGATCTTTTTTGTTTCAAGGTTGAGATCTGTGATTTTTGCTTCAATAATCTGTCCTACTTGAAGTACATCTGCAGGTTTGCCAATTCTGTCATTTGAAATCTGGGAAATATGAACCAGTCCATCCACGCCCTCATCAAGTTCAACAAAAGCGCCGAAAGGAACAAGTCTAACAACCTTACCTTTTACGATATCATTTACATTGTACTTTGTAGCAGCCTTAATCCATGGATTATCCTCATGCTTTTTGTATCCGAGGGAAACCTTTTTCTTATCCTTATCAAATTCTAAAACAGTTACTTCAACCTTGTCTCCAACTTTTAAAACAGAGGAAGGATGCTTTATTTTGCTCCATGAAAGTTCTGACAAGTGAATAAGACCGTCAACTCCGCCGATATCAACAAATGCTCCAAAGTCCATGAGAGTTTTTACAGTTCCTGCATATCTCTTGCCTACTTCAACATTGCTCCAGAATTCGCTTCCAGCTTTTTGTCTTTCTTCTTCGAGAATAACTCTATGTGAACCTACAAACTTTCTCTTCTGCTTGTTGTAATCAATTATGCGGATAGTAATAATCTGCTTTAAAAAGCCCTGGAGTTCTTTTACATATCTATCGCTTATTTGGGAAGCTGGAATAAATATTTTAAGTCCGCTTACTGATGAAATTACGCCGCCGTTAACAACTTCAATAACCTTAACTTTTACAGGCGTTTTATTTTCAAAAGCTGTAACGAGGGCATCCCAGCCTTTCATAGCTTCTACTTTCTTCTTAGATAATTCAACTATACCTTCTCTATCATTAACTCTTACGACAAATACTTCTATTTCTTCTCCTACCTTAATTGACTGAGGATTAAACTCAACATCGTCTGTAAATTCTTCCAGTTTTATAATTCCATCTGACTTATAACCTAAGTCAACAAATACTTCGGAATTGTTAAAACCTATAATTTTACCCTTAACAATGTCCCCTGTATTCAGAGTTACAAGAGAGCTTTCAAAAGCCTCTTTAAAACTCAATTCGTTTTCTGCTTTATTTAATTCTTCCATTTTGCAAATAACCTCCTTGATTACCCAGTCAGGAGTTGAAGCACCTGCGGTAATACCTATTTTTTTAATATTTTTTATATCCATCGGTGGAAGATCACCGGATGTTTCAATTTTATAAGTTCTGTCACAGTATTTACTGCATATGTCATATAGCTTTTGTGTATTGGAACTGTTTTTGCCTCCAATTACAAGCATCGCGTCAACTATTTTCGCAACAGCTTCTGCTTCATTCTGTCTATTGCTGGTCGCACTACATATTGTATCAAATTTTAAGATATTTTCAAATTTTTTATTTAAATAATTATTTAATGTTTCCCATTTCTCTTTGGTTATGGTGGTTTGAGAGACTACACAAATTTTTTCCTTATCTGTATTTATTGCCAAAACGTCTTCCTCGCTGTCTACTATAAAAGCTGAATCGCCGCACCATCCGTTTATACCCTTGACTTCCTGATGGTCCTTATCTCCTACAATCACTATCTGATATCCCTCTTGATATTTTTCATTGACAAGGGTATGTATTTTTTTTACATAAGGGCAAGTGGCATCCGAGAATGTCAGATTCTTTTCATTGATTTCATCATAGACCTTCGGAGTTACACCATGGGTCCTTATAACTACCTGACCATTATCTGAAATTTCGGATATATCTTTTACAACCTTGACACCCATCGACTTTAGTTTGTCAACCACCTGATCATTATGAATAATGGGTCCAACCGTATAAAGTTTGTTTTCAGAATTCTCCAACAAGCTAAACAAAAGGTTTATAGCTTTACTCACACCAAAACAAAATCCCGCATTCTTCGCAATTAGTATTTCCAACCTGATTCCTCCGACTTGTCCTTACATTTTCATCATTTTTTTATACAGATCAATAAATAAGTTTAACGCTTAATTAATATGTAATCCATATAAAAAGCACTATTAATCTTACATTTGACGGAGCAAAATAACGAACGCTTTAACGTTATTTTGTGATAGGCAAATGTAATAGATTAATTGCTTTTTATCCAGATAGCTTCATCAGTGTATTCTTATCGTAAAAATAACTATTAGGTAGTATCAAAAAAAACTATATATTATTGACTCAATTTCTCTTTATTGCCATAAACTCTCTTTTATTGCTTCAATTTCTCTTTAACAGAACTGATTATTTTTTGAGCAACCTCTTCTATTGAGAGGCTGGTAGTATCGATTTCTATTGCGTCAGCCGCTTTTTTTAATGGAGCAAAATCCCTGCCGCTGTCGTTTTTATCCCTGTATTCAATATCCTTCCTGACTTCTTCAAGACTTATATTGCAGATACCTTTGGCTAATTGCTCTTTATACCTTCTTAATGCCCGTTCTTCAATGGAGGCTGTCAGAAAGAACTTAAACTCAGCGTCGGGTAAAACAAAAGTGCCTATATCTCTGCCATCCATTACAACATTAGTCTTTTTTGAAATTGTCCGCTGCAAATCCACCATTTTTAATCTTACTTCAGGCGCCGCGGCAACATTAGACGCTCCTATGGAAATCTCAGGAGTCCTTATCCGGTTTGTAACATCAACATCATTCAAATAGATCCTCTGTTCTCCATCCAAATAATCTATAATAATATTTATTTGTTCAACCATTTGAGCTAATCCAGTTCTGTCTTTTGTATCAATTTCATCTTCAATGGCCTTTAAAGCAACTGCCCTGTACATAGCTCCAGTATCTAAATAAACAATTCCTAATTCTTTGGAAACAATTTTAGCAATCGTGCTCTTACCTGCTCCCGCAGGACCATCTACCGCAATTCTTATTTTCTCTTGCATCAGTATCCCCCAAATAGCCTAAATCTAAGGACTCTAATTAAATTTAAAATTTTTCTTATATTTAAAAAGCAATTAATCTTATATTTATTATTCAACAAGATCAGGCCTTAATATTCTTGCGCCTTTAAGATATACATGTTTTATATCCTTGTTGCTTTTATCCGTATTTATATGAGCTAGAACCCGAATGCATTTTTCAAGCCCGCCTGGCACATCCATTTCATTGGTGCAGAAAAGCGCAACGTTTGTCCACCCAATTTGCCTTGCGCCAACAGCCGGAAACGCGGCATTCAAATCCTTAGTAACACTCATGACTATGCTAATAATATCGTCTTCGCAAATGTTATTTTTCTCAGCTATTTCCATAAGAAGACTCTTTGTTTCTTCGATTATTTCATTTGAATCATTATTTTCAACAGTTGTCGCTCCCCTTATTGCTCTTACCAACATACTTATTCTCCCATTCTACATTTTTATTGAAGAATAGTCTAGAATAAGGAAATTAACTTTTCTAAACTACTCTATGCCCCACTCCGATAGCTACCTCATTTAAATGCAAAAGTCCGATGCCCAAAAAAATTGCAACGCTTATGTGGTCATGGTACCTTGCGATACCAATTTTGCCTCCCACATTTAAGCCCATGGCTTTTGCCATTATCTGAGATAACGCCTCTCTAGCCGCTCCGGCTACAGCTCCTTCTTCAGCATGGCAGTCAGTTATTACGCCTTCTCTTTTAGAGGATACAACGGCTCTTTCTATTATCTTCATAATAGATGTAATAAACTCCCCACCGTAATCTACAGCGGCTGTATGAATACCGATTTTCAGATATTCAGCCTGCAAGCTTTTTTCCTCATATCTGTCACCAGATAATGACATCTTTATAGCAGCCGCGGCTATTTCCTTACTACCATAATTCTTTTGACTTTCAGCATCCTTTATCATATTATCCTCGTATTCTTTTGCCAAGCATGTCAATTAGCGCGTTTCAAAAAATTCCTTGTTCAAGTTTCATATGATAAAAACCCATTATATAAAGTCTTTGAAACGCGTAGCTGATAAGTTTTCTTTTTGATACTGCTTTATACCTATAAATTTGTAATACTTAAACGCATGTACTAATTATGACTATTATATTATATAGTATCAACGCTTTTAAAACAACAGGATTTATTCCAAATTTATTTTAATAAGATTTTTTAGATCTGAATTAACCTTTACTTCTCTTCCAACACAACCATTCTTTAAATTCGCGCTTCCATCAATTATTTTTACAACCGCTGAATTTGTTGAGTTTGTGCCGTCTATTTCAACCACATCTCCGTCTTTAACCTTTAATACCATGCTCTTATTGGAAAAGGCGGCTACTTCATCTCCATTAACTAAAACATTTAGATTATTGTCATTTTCCATATTCTGAAGCTCCAGCTTTAATTCTCCTTCTGAATATAAGCTTTCCTCGGCTCCAATGGGGCTTCCTTCGTATTCTGCGTCACTTACCAGCAAGTTTCTTGTAGATGGCATCGCAAGTATAACCTGAGACAATATTAAAGCCGCAAAAATGAAAAAAAAGGTTATCACAAAAATTTTCTCAGTATTTGAACTAATTCTCTTTTGGGAACTGTCTTTTCTTTTGCCTGTTTTAAATGCTACTATCCTCATCTTTAACACTCCGTATAAGCAAATTATTGTTTAAAAACATTCAAATAATAATATGCGCGATGAATAAAAAAAATACTCATGATGATGAGTACTATGTGCATTTATATTAAAAACAGGCTTAAAATAACTAACAGTTCATACCAGCTAGATAACCCGTTGAGAAAGCGATTGTAAGGTTGAAGCCTCCTGTATACGCGTCAACATCAATAACTTCTCCCGCAAAGTACAAGCCTTTAACAATCTTCGATTCCATTGTCGACGGATTAATTTCAAGTGTGGAAACCCCTCCGGCAGTGACTATCGCTTCACTTATTGGTCTGGCTCCGCATATGTTTATCTCAAAGTTTTTAAGAAGCTTTACTAAATTTCTTCTTTCTTCCTTAGTAATCTGATTTACAAACTTTTCTGGCAATATTCCTGACAACTCTATAATTACAGGAATCATTTTCTGAGGCAGCAAATCATCAAGAGCATTCTTAAACTGCTTTCTTGAGTACTTCTCAAAATCCCTTGTAATTCTGTCATTTAGTTTCTCTTCAGTTAAAGCGGGCTTTAAGTCAATAGACAGCACTACATCTTTATAATCATATTGCAGAATATGCCTGCTTGAGCTAAGAATGACAGGCCCTGAGACTCCAAAATGGGTAAAAAGCATTTCCCCAAAATCAGTGTATATTTTTTTACCCTTATTATCTTTTAAGGTTATTTCTACATTTTTAAGCGAAAGACCCTGTAGTTCTTTAACCCATTTCTCGATTGCCAGCAAAGGTATGAGGGAGGGCTTTAAATCAACAATGCTATGACCTGATTCTTTCGCCATCTTATAACCGTCGCCGGTTGACCCTGTGCCTGGATAAGATACTCCTCCTGTTGCGACCACGACAGAGTCGCAATCAAGTTTTTTGCCGTCTTTTAAGGTAATACCCGCAACCTTTCCATCCTTTACCATGATTTCTTCCACAGGCGATTTCAAAGATACGGTTACTCCCTTGCTTTTTATATACTTTTGCAATGTGTCAACAACATCCTTTGAGTTATCCGATACGGGAAAAACCCTCTCTCCTCTTTCCACTTTGGTCTTAAGACCAAGTTCATTCAATAGAGCTAATAGATCCTGATTGGAAAAGGTATAAAATGAAGAATACAAAAAAGTCCCGTTTCCGGGAGTATTATTAATAAGCCCTTCTATATCTGTATTATTGGTGATGTTGCACCTACCCTTACCGGATATTAGTATTTTCTTTCCAATCCGATCGTTCTTTTCAAAAAGCGTAACTTTATTTCCACCTTCAGCGGCTTTTCCCGCAGCCATTAATCCTGCAGGCCCTCCGCCTATAACAAAAACTCTTCTGCTCATTTTTATCTCCAGTTTGAGAATATATTATTTTTGCAAATGAAGATGTTTTAACTTCATTTGCTTCTATATAATCTTTTTCACGATTTATCTATATGTTTCGTGATAATCATTTTATATTAACTTTTAAAATCACGAAACATATACCTTGATTGATAAATCGTGAAAAATTCCATATTATCCTTGCAAATGAAGATGCTTCAACTTCATTTGCTTATATATAATCTTTTTCACGATTTATCATTTATTATTCCAACAATAAATGATTTCTAAAAGTCTGATTTTCTGAATTGATCGGTAGTATCAGGTTTTTCATAGACCTGGTACTCATCCCAGATTGATTCTAATCTCTCAAAAGTTTTAAATAAGTGTTCTTTCCTTCTGGCTCCTACAGCTACAATAAGGGCGTTGATTACACTCAAAGGGGCCACCAGTGAATCTGCAAAGGACGCCATATCACTTCTCGCGATCAGTGAATTATCCGCAAATCTGGCTAACGGAGAATCGTAACTGTCCGTTATTGCAATTACGGAAGCTCCCTGGTCCTTGGCAAACTGCATAGCTTTTATCGTACGTTTTGAATACCTAGGAAAGCTTATTCCTATTACAACATCCTCGCTTGAAGCGTTAATGATTTGCTCGAACATTTCACTGACGCTTGTCGTATGAATAAGCCTTACATTATCAAATATAAGATTAAAATAGAAGCCCAGGAAACTAGCTAAAGGGGCCGAGCTTCTTACGCCAAGTATGTAAATTTTTCTTG
The DNA here is from genome assembly GCA_030705945.1 of Bacillota bacterium. Taxonomy (GTDB): domain Bacteria; phylum Bacillota; class Clostridia; order Acetivibrionales; family DSM-2933; genus Pseudobacteroides. The sequence continues at coordinate 4,230 of JAUZPS010000047.1, read as the reverse complement.
CCTTTAAAATTGTCTCAACCGTATTGTTAAAGCTCTCCTGGTCTATCTCTTCCAAGGTAATCTTCAGTTTTTCCATATCCGAATGAAGGACGCTTTTTAAAATATTTTCATCGCCTATCCTGTTTGAAGAGACCTCGATTCGCTCAACAGCGGTTAGCTTGCTTTTTATAAGCTCCTGAAGTACCTTTTGAAGTTTTGGATACCCATCATAACCCAACTCGATGGCAAAACGCACAACCGTCGATTCGCTGACCCCGACGTCCTCGCCAAGCTTTGCTGCTGTCATAAATGCGGCCTTTCCATAATGGCTGATTATATATTTCGCAATTAACTTTTGTCCTTTGCTGAATTCATCCATATTACTCTGCAGATTTTTTATCAAATCGTTTGTATTATCCATATTATTCACGCTCCGTCTTCTTGTCCTCTATAATACTTTATATATAATTCTTCATCTAAATTAAAATCAATTAATCTTTTACATTTATCCTCGCAAAACACAGTAAAAAACCGTTCGTTATTTTGCTCTGCTAAATGTAAGATTAATAATGATTTTAATATAAATAATATAAATAATATAATCATATAAGGTAAACTACATTTATAATATTACATTTTTACAAGATAAAAATCAATATCCTGCATTTTTCAGATAAATATGTTTCGCGATTTTTATATAGATTATTTTATATTTTATCTATATAATAATGTTGTTATCTTTCTACCATTTAATATCAGAGAGGATGGCTGACATTGAAAAAGATATTTATACCTGTAATTCTTTTATTATTAACGTTATCCGGCATATTTTACGTATTTATAAACTACCCTGATAAAATCATAGCAAAGAAAAACTTGAAATTCTCAATAAATAAAGAAAAAACTGAATCCTCCGGTTCTTCTGATAAAGATAAAACCGGCGCAAATAGCCCAACGAATAAGCCAGATGCAAAAAAGGAAACATTGACCATCTCATTTGGCGGTGATGTATTGCTTGATAAAGGCGTTGCCAATGCAATCAAACAATATGGCTCTAAATTCATTCTATCAGGAGTAAAGCCTGTACTTTCAGGTTCAGATATTTCAATGGTAAATCTCGAATGTCCTGTAAGCGAGAGAGGAACAAAAGCTCAAGACAAACAATTCACCTTCAGGGCAAAACCTTCAAGTCTTGATGTTCTCACATCTGCTGGTGTCGACATTGTAACTCTAGCAAACAACCATATCCTTGATTATGGAAGGGACGCTCTTTCGGATACCTTATCATACCTTGACCATGCGCAACTTAAGCATGTTGGAGCAGGCTTGAATATCGATAAAGCCAGCATGCCCCAATACTTCAATATAAATGGATTTAAAATTGCCATATTTGGCTCAAGTCATGTTATACCCGTAACTGATTGGACTGCGGGCAAGAACAAATCAGGTGTTGCTACAACCTATGACCCTACGCGTCTGCTTTCCGAAATCCAGTCAGCGAAAAAAAACGCGGATATAGTTGTTGTATATGTTCATTGGGGAACTGAACGCGCAACAAAGCCTGATGGTTATCAGAGAAATCTTGCAAAAAAATATATTGACAGCGGAGCGGACCTTGTAATCGGTTCTCATCCTCATGTCCTTCAAGGCTTTGAATATTACAATAACAAATTGATCGTATATAGCCTCGGGAACTTTGTTTTCACCAATATTAAAAATGACACAATGATTGTAAATGTGACCTTCAACAAAGATAAGTCCTTCAACGCGTCAGTTACTCCCTGCGCAATCGAAAACTGCCGCCCCGTTATACTAAAAGATAGCCGCAAACAGTTAGCTCTTTTTAACAATCTCCAAAAACTCTCTTTTGACACCCAGATCGATAAATCAGGAATTATTTCACCTTTGAAAAAGAAAAATTAATTAAGTAAAAAAATAAATAAAATTTTTTTAAAAATTAATAAGACATTTCAAAAATTCATCCGTATATATTATTGAAAGTGTAAATTAAAGCTTTTAACCTATAGGAAAAGTTAAAGCGCAAAACTACTATTTTGCAATTGAATTGCCATATACTATATAAAAAGCACTATTAATCTTACATTTGACGGAGCAAAATAACGAACGCTTTAACGTTATTTTGTGATAGGCAAATGTAAAAGATTAATTGCTTTTTATATACTTAAGATTAACAATAAAATTTCAATTGTATAATAGCACAAATAATAGAAGGGATGGATATTTAATGAAAAAAGGCAATTCGACATTAGGAATTATATTTTTGATAATAGGAGGAATACTGCTTTATAACAACTTTTTCCATGTCAACATTTTTAGTATGAGGTACATGTGGCCTATATTTATTCTTGCGCCTGGTTTGGTATTTGAATTCAGCTACTTCACAAGCAAGACCGCTCATGGGTTGCTTGTTCCAGGCGGAATTCTGACGACAATCGGTATTATGTTCTTCTTTATGACCTACACGCATTTCCGTTTTTCTATTCTGATTGCTCCGGTTTGTATACTTTCTGTTGCTGTGGGATTATTTCAGCTGTATTTATTCTCCGGAAGACCCAGAGGACTTCTTATTCCCGTAGGAATCCTTACAGCTATTGGAGGCACTTTCTTCATAATAGCGGCTCTCAATAGTTTAACATCTTTTGTAGGTTATAATTTATTCTTACCGCTTGTTTTAATAATAATTGGATTATTTGTAATCTTTGGCAGAACTGAAAACAAAGAAAATTTTTAATGAATAATAAAACATATTTAATCTTCATTTTTGTTAATTTAAACAATCGTTATATAAAATTTTTCATATAAAATAAATATTTGAATACACTAAAAATAATACCCCCTTTTTAATATATATAAATAGTAAAATGGTAATTTAAAAATAAAACACTTAAACCTTGCTGATACACTTTAAACGGCCAACCTTAAGGTCAATTCAAAGTTCTCAGCAAGTATAGTTTAAAGTGTTTTATTTTTTTATTTAATATAAAATAATAAAGGTGAAAAGTTAACCTTCTCACCTTTAATCCTATATTAAATCTATCTTAATTCTTTTAAAACTGTTCAGTTCATAAGCATTCTTATACCGGATGAACCATATCCTTATAATCCACCAGATTGCTATCTATCTTATATTTACCTGCCTGACGAAGCTTGAAGAAATTCTCAGCTACCTGCGGGAATAACGCATAGGATAAAACATCTTCTTCCTGTTCAAGGTATTCCTTCATCTGGTCTCTGATGCTGTCAAGTTCCGGAGCAATCAAATCTGCAGGTCTGCATGTTATTGGCTGCTCATCGCCTAGTATCTTCTTTGTTATTTCTTCAGGAATCGGAGCTGGAGTCTTGCCGTATTCGCCTTTTATAAGAGCTTTTGATTCCTTTGGAACCATCTTGTACCTCTCGCCCATGACAACATTGAGAACCGCTTGAGTTCCAACTATCTGGCTTGTAGGGGTAACCAAAGGAGGATATCCGAAATCTTCACGTACGCGTGGAACTTCTTTTAATACCTCATCATATTTATCCAGAGCATTTGACTGTTTTAACTGTGAAACCAGATTGGAAAGCATTCCTCCGGGAACCTGGTAAATGAGGGCGTTAACATCAACACCCATAACCTTCACATCTAAAAGCCCGCTTTCTACGTATTTATCCTTTATTGGTCTGAAGTATTCCGCTATTTCGCTCAGCAAACCAAGATCAAGACCTGTATCAAACTCAGTGCCTTTCAGAGTCGCTACGAGAGGCTCAGTCGGAGGCTGGGATGTTCCGAGGGCCATAGGCGATATAGCGCAGTCAACTACATCTATTCCTGCTTCTATGGCTTTCAAATATGTCATTGAACCGACACCGCTTGTATAATGAGTGTGAAGTTGAATAGGAACCTTTACATACTCCTTTAAGGCTTTTATCAATTCATAGGAAGAAAATGGAGTCAATAACCCGGCCATATCCTTTATACAGATGGAATCTGATCCCATTTCCACCAGTTGTTTTGCGTCATTTACAAAATGCTGGAGACTATGAACAGGGCTTATGGTGTAGCAAACCGTTCCCTGAGCGTGGCCGCCTTCCTTCTTACAAGCTTTAATTGCTGTCTCAATATTCCTGGCGTCGTTTAACGCGTCAAATATTCTAAGTATGTCAATTCCGTTTGAAATTGATTTTCTCACAAAGTACTCAACAACATCATCCGCAAAATGTTTATAGGCCAATATATTCTGTCCTCTTAAT
>JAUZPS010000469.1 GCA_030705945.1 Bacillota bacterium | reverse complement strand
TTGTTATTGACTTTTATTTTATCACCTTGAGTAAAGTCAAAAGTAATATCGCTTCTGTGTAGATAGTATTCTGAAAAAAATTCTTTAATTACATGCTGTTTGTAACCACAACATATAATAAAATCATTATAACCAAAGCTTGAATAGTATTTCATGATATGCCATAGAATGGGCATTCCTCCAATTTCGATCATAGGCTTTGGCTTTAAATGGCTTTCCTCAGAAATCCTTGTTCCAAGACCTCCTGCCAAAATTACTGTCTTCATATCATAACCCCTTTGCAATCAACTGATGTATTTTCATCTTTATTTACTTAAAAACAATAAAAATTTTACCAAGACATACCTATATTTCTGATTTAAAGCTTATGCTCAAACTGCCAAATACTGTATTCGGAAAGATGTGATAGATATCTAATTGTCGAATTTTAAGAAAATTCGGCTCTTATCTTATTTTGATTTTATTATTTTCTTTCGTTTATGTCAATAACCTATTCTAGAGTTTAACAATTATTAGAGTGATATATTTTTATTGATGAGTTTGATAAAAAATTATTATAAATTTTTGTTAACATAATTATGTAATGATAATATAATCTAGGATTGATTAAATACATGTTTATACAAATTTAACTGGTTGATATTTCTAATTTGAAATGATAAAATTTATCCGATATAAAATAAATTTCCAAGTGATAATTATATATTTATTTAACTTATTCAAAGGGGAGTTAAGAAGATGAGGATTAAAAATCTAAAGAAAAAAGTATTTTGTTTTCTAGTATTTTGTATATTAACGATAAGCTTCGATATCAGTTTCGCAATGGCATCACAGGAACAGCCTAATCTGAAAGCAACTGATGGAAAAGAAGTGACAACCCAGTCGATGGACAATTCTACAAGCTTGCCAACAATAACTACTGAAGTATATAGCGATGATTATGGCGATACAATAAATACTGCCTATGAGATAGGGTTGCAAGATGAAATTAAAGGAACAATTAATTACGATGGAGATTGCGATTTCTTTAGTTTAAAGCCAACCATAGATGGTGTCTACCATGTAATGAAATTTTCTCCGGCTTCTAAAAATTCCGATCAACCAAGTCCTTTTTTAAAGGATGTCATAAATATATATGATTCAAATGGAAAAGTTCTAACATATGACTACAACATGTATAAAGATGCAACAAGGGCTGACATAAATTTAAAAAAAGACAATATTTATTATTTTTCAATTTCCAGCAGCAAAACCTGTTCAAACTATGACTATTCATTTAAGATACTTGGACCTCATTTGGATGATATTGGAGATACTATTGAATTCGCAAAGGTAATACAATATGGAGACAAGATTGAGGGGTCTGCTGATTATTGTTATGATTTGGATTATCGCTGGGATGTAGATTGTTTTGTTTTTACTCCGCCAGCAACCGGAGCCTATCTTTTAAAGAATTTTAAAACTGTTCGCGAGGCTTTAAATTATTCAGAACCCAATTTAAAAGACATAATAAGTATTATGGATAATTTAAAGAAATCTGTCGACCTAAATAGTGACGATAATCAAAACTTCTATGTACAATTATCAGGAGGCAGGCCTTATTATATTGCCATATCAAGCCAGAATTCAAACATGACACGCTTCAAGTATTCCTTGGAAATTGAAGGACCAGTTGAAGATGATTATTCAAATGAATTAAAGTATGCAACTGAAATTAAATTGGATAGTAAAGTTGAAGGAAAAGGAAATTATTCTTACGATACCGATCTTTTCAAGTTTAAAGTTATGAAAGAGGGTTCTTATTTTATAGATGACTATATACGTACTGGAAGTACAGATAACTATTTAGTAAACTCCATATCAGTTTTAGATGAAGATGGAACGTATGTTGGAAAATTTGAGAATTCAAATAAGACATCTTTTATACTGGAAAAAGATAAGTATTACTATTTGGGTATAACAAATCGAGGCAACACTGACTATTCATTTTCTGTAAAAGGGCCGGTTGAGGATGATTGCGGTAATACAAAAGAAACTGCAAAAGAAATAGAGTTTAATAACCCAACTGAAATTATTGGAAATTATTTCGGTGATGTTGATTGCATAAGTTTCTCTCCTACTGTATCGGGGCTTTACAATATTGCCGATCTAACTCAACCTGAGAATACATACTCATATTTTATACATGATTTATCAATCTATGATTCAGATGATAAGTGTATAGATAAAGTTGAGGTTAGTTCAAAAGTCTATTTTAAATTGAATAAAGACAAAAAATATTATATGTACAATACATTTAAGGATTATTCAAATGATACAAAGAAGTTTTTGTTCAGTGTCAACGGGCCTGATATTGATGATTTTGGAGATACAAAAGAAACTGCCAAATCAATTTCGGTAGGTGAAAAAATTGAGGGAGTTTCAGATTACATGTCCGATTGTGATTACTTCAGTTTTATACCTGAGTCAGATGGGCTCTATAGTATTGATAATTTTTCAATCAACAATACTTATGTTTCGGATATTGAAAGACGGATTAATGTTTTTGACGCAAATGGTAATTATGTATATTTAAAAGAAAATTATTATCAAAATAAAGCTTATCTTGATCTGAAAAAGGGTTGTTTGTATTATTTATCAATATCGAGCTATGACAAGTATACCAGGCTTAGTTATTCCTTTAATTTAGCAGGTCCGATTTTGGACGATTATGGAAATTCAAAGGAAAATGCTTCAGAAATCCAATTAGATAAGGAAATAAAGGGAGAATGTAATTATTTTTATGATGATGATTTCTTTAAATTCAAACCTTCTGAATCAGGGTTATATTGTTTAGATAATTATAACGCATATAGGCCTGCAAATCCTGGTTATCTTTTGGGATTTGACGGGTACTTAAAGTTGACTGATTCAAACAACGACTATATAAACATATTTGCCGGGGCAACTAAATCTAAATGCTATTTTAGGTTGGTAAAAGACACTACATATTATTTTTCATTTGGAGATGCCTTTTTTAGCAATCCGATAAACTATTCATTTGTTCTTAAGGGGCCTATTGGAGATGATTTTGATAATACCCCAAGTTTTTCAAAGACATTGGAGTTAGGAAAATCAACGAGTGGAAATATTGATTATTATGGCGATGTTGATGCTTTTGATTTCACAACTGGAGCTGAGGGAATATATTATATATCTGTACCTGAATTGAAAAGTGAATATATCCGTGTTTATGACAAATCAAATAATTTGGTTGAACTGTACAAAGCTGGTGTCGTAGACCCGAAGCCATACTATCTTAGAGCAAATGAAACCTATTATATAAACGTGACGGCGCCTATTGATTCAATTGGCTATAATATTAAAGTCAGTGGTCCTGTATCTGACGATTACGGCAATTCTACAAAAAATGGAACTGTTCTGAAAATAAATAACCCTTTAAAGGGCAATATAAATTATTCCGGGGATTCAGATGTATTTAAGATTATTCCTACAAGGGAAGGTATAATTTATTTTAAATTTGATGCTGATTTTAACTATGGAATTACATTCCATCAAGGTAATGACGGGTACTGCGTATATAAGAATCTGGGTAACAATATTATAAGCGCGTGGCTTGGAGTTAATGACGTTTATTCTATTGAAATTTACAATAAGGACAATGCTTCTACTGGGAATTATACTATTACAGCAAGCGACAAGTTGGATGACTTGATTAAAGAAAATTATAAAATAAGTGGATACATTAAGCCGGATTTTTTAAATAATGCCTCTAGTGGGACGACAAGAGCCGGATTTATTGTGAAAATAAAAGATACCGGTCTCTCTGCTGTAACTGATGAAAATGGATATTTCGAGATTCCTGATGTAATTAAGTCATCAACAGGATATGATATAGAAATTACAAAGGGCGGCTATCTTAAAAGAGTGATAAAAGGAATAGTTGTAAATGGCAATGTTTCGATTTCAAATGCTGAAGCGCCGGTTGATATCTGGGCAGGAGACATGATTTATACGAGAGATGATGTGATTAATATGGCTGACATATTGCAAATAGTGAAGGCTTTCAACACAAGAAATGGCGCCTATGGATTTA
>JAUZPS010000468.1 GCA_030705945.1 Bacillota bacterium | reverse complement strand
GGCGCGAATAAAACCAAGCTTCGAGATAATGAATTAATGGTGACTAAACAAATGCATGATATACTCAGCAATATTTACAAAACTATATAAAAAGCAATTAATCTTTTACATTTGCCTATTGCAAAATAACGTTAAAGCGTTCGTTATTTTGCTCCGTCAAATGTAAGATTAATAGTGCTTTTTATATAAGTAAGTAGAAATCAATTTTATTGGGGAGAGATTAATATGAAAAAAGCTCTATTATATACTGTTATATTAATTACAGTATGCATTTTTACCACCAATTTATATGCAGATAAAAAAGAGGTTGTAAAGGAAATACCAACTCTTAAAGTTATAATCGACGGAAATCAATTAAAGCCATCCAGTATTCCAATTAACTATGAAGGAAGGGTTTTGGTAGGACTTAGAGATCTATTGGTTGCGCTTGGAGTTCAAAATGATTCTGAGCATATTATCTGGGATCAGGACAATAAGACGATTAAAGTTTCTAAGGACTCAAAAGAAATTAATCTTGTTATCGGAAGCAATAAGGCAATTGTAGATGGTGCTGAAGTTAATATCGATGCAGCGCCTATAATTTATAAAAACAGTACATATATACCTGCAAGATTTATTGCTCAAAGCCTTTCAAAGCTGGTATTCTGGGACTCCTACACAAATAGTGTTGTGATGTGTGATGAGGAAAATTATAAAGAAATAGAAAATATATTTGATTCTGAAAAATCTAGTAATAAAGTTGTGTTTAAGACAACAACTGATTCATTAAGCAATAACGGGAAGAATGTGTATACCACAACAAACGAAATAACATATGATCCAAGTAAAAATATAGAAGCTACATCCTCAAAAATAGAGTCAGAGGGACAAGTGGATTATATATCTTATTTTGAGAATGATAAATATTATTATAGCAAACCTGATGGTCATGAGAAATGGCTTAGAATATCAAAATCTGATAAAAAGGCAGATGAAGGTGAAATTGATCTAGCTAAGCAGAATAAGAACGACTCAATGAACGCTTTTATGGCAAGTATGGTTGTTACAGAAAAAAATGATGAAAGGATTTTGATTGAAGGAAGTACATTATATTTTGCTGTTTCTATGACTAAAGGAAGTGAAATGGATGTACTAAAGGATAAGACAAGCACTAGTAAAGTTGTTTTGGAATATAATGCTTCTACTAATTCGTTAAATAAAATAGAAGTATCAGTTGAAGGAAATATAAGCAATTCCAGCAGCAAAAAATCTTATGAGCTAAAAAGAATCACAGTAATAAATAATGATGATTCAATAACTTCCGTCACTGTTCCAGAGGATCTTAACAATTTTTATACAGTTCCTAAAGGATATAAAGAATACTATAATTTTAACATTGGATGCTATTTAGTAGTACCTGACACATGGATCACACCTGGGATGATTGAAAAATCACCTGTGGTATTGTATTTAGATCCAAAAGACTCTAAAAAATGGTGTAGTATTATCCCGGAGAAGATTTACTTTGGCTTAGATACAAAGCCATCACTAAGTACGACGAGCACTGAGGTTATTAAAAATCTAAAGAAAACGTTTTCGAATACAAAAGTGTTAAAAAATGAAAAGATTAAATTCAAAGGTTTCGATGCAGTTAGAATTACACTAAAAGGCATAGATACAAAAACAAAGGTTTCTTCTAAAATCCAGGTTACATTATTTCAAGAATATAATACGGTAACAATATTGATTTATATGGGAGAGGAAAAGACTTTTGATGCAAAATCCAGTGAAGCCAAAAAAATAATAGATTCATGGGAAAATCCAGGGAAAGGATAAAATTGATTGCTGTTAGGGGTCTTTATAATTAAAGCGCTTAAGTGAGCTTGGAGAATCAGAGCCGAGAAAGTATACAATAAAGCTTTTACAGTATACTTTCCTGTGCTTCTATACTAAAGTGGGCTACGCCCACAACCCAATAAAAAAACCGTAAATTCCATAAACAATTGAAAAATACGCATGGATTCATTGTTACATAGATTTGGCTCAATAATCAAGGGTAGCATAGAAGGTTTTGACAGAGTGGTATTCAAAGGAACACTAAAACCTCTATCTTTTGCACTTGGAATGCAATCTTTTCTATGAACTCAAGATGTATTAAATAAAGATTATAAGAATTGGGTTATAAATCAATCAGCTTCAATTATCCATCCAGCAGAAGCATATTCACAAAAACAATGTGGCAGGAGAATCATTTATATCAATCAATAAACACTTGGATATAACAGGTAAGGATAAGGAACTATTTATTCAAAAGGAATTATTTGCTGATGATATTTGTTTGCTGTAAACCAGCAGAGAATATCAGGCGAGCAAGTAGTTACAGAGGCATCCATGTAATAGGCGCGAGAAAGCGAGTTATGAAATATGAGATTAGATAAATTTTTGGCGCAATCTTCGATTGGAAGAAGAAAAAATGTTAGAATTTATATAAAAGAAGGCATGGTTAATGTAAATGGAGAAGTTATAACAGAACCCGCGATAGAAATTGATGAAAATTCTGATATTATTGAGTATGATGGTAAAGTAGTTGCTTATACTAAAAAAGTATATTATATGTTTAATAAACCTTCTGGTTATATTACGGCAAGGATAGATACCGTTAATAAAACAATATTTGAGTTTTTGAATGATGCTCAAATGAAGGGAGTATTTCATGTTGGCAGATTAGACAAAGATACAGAAGGATTGTTGTTACTTACTAATGATGGTGAATTTGAACATAAATTAATGCACCCACAAAAGCATGTTGAAAAAACTTATTGTTTTTGGGCTTTAGGTTCTTTAGATGATAAAGATAAAAAGAAATTAGAACAGGGAGTTTGTATCGGAAAAGATGAAGCGCAAACAAAGCCTGCAAAAATTGAAGCGATCAAATATGGAATATATAAAGAGTTTAGACATGAAATGTTTATTGAGAATTTAAACGATATAGATTCATACCTTCATAATCAGCCGGTTGTATCGGGACATCTTACTATTACAGAGGGTCGTAAGCACCAAGTTAAGCGTATGCTAAAGGCAGTAGGTTGTCATGTGATATATTTAAAAAGGATTTCGATTGGAGGACTAATGTTAGATGAATCTATTAAAAAAGGTCATTATAGGCCATTGACAGAATTGGAAATTGAAAAGCTATTTGAATAATTGAAGCGAATCCGGGTAAACATGCGGCTTCGGAGAATTTCCAGCTTAATATATCATAACAGATAGATTTGACCCATAAAACACGAATCAAGTGTTTGTAAATCTTACATTTGGCTATAACTTCGCTTTCTAAGTTCACTTAACTCGGGAACACACGCCTTGACGGGGAAGTAATATTTCAATCATGCCTTAAATGAAAAGCCGTCTGCTATAGATAATTATAGCAAACGGCCTTTTCAACTTTATTCCCTAACTGGTAATCAACCCTGCAAAGTGCTGCTTTCTCTTCTGTGAACAATTTCACTTTCGATTTCATCAATTGATTTTGCTTTTTTCCTTCCTGTAAGAAAAAGTGATGCGGCAAGGAAGATAATCATTGTTACTGCAAGAACCATTACATTGTAATTGAGGAAAGAACCTGTACTGCCGGAAATTGTTTCCTTAAGTGCATAAATTGAATAAGTCATAGGCATAGCCCCATTTATAACGTTAAAGAATTTAGGCACCAATTCATTCGGGAATGTACCACCACTTGAAGTAAGCTGCAAAATAAGAAGCATTATTACAACAAACTTTCCTATATCTCCAAGATGTACAATCAGGAACTGTTCTATTGATATAAAGCATAACGATATCAGAGTAATTACAACATAGAACATGGCAGGATTATTGAGCTTTAAATGTAGCGCATTTGTAAGAATCAACCCAAGTCCCACTGCCTGCGCAACTCCTAAAGCAGGATATAAAAGGAATTTTATATCCATATGCATGTTTTTTATTAACTTTTTCTTGAATCTCATCTGAGGATTGAGATAAATCATAACAAACATAATCAATGCTCCCACCCAGAGTGAAAGGGATATGAAGTATGGCGCAAATGCTGTGCCATAATCATTTACTGGATCAACGGGATCT
>JAUZPS010000467.1 GCA_030705945.1 Bacillota bacterium | reverse complement strand
GCCAGATTTAACTAATAACGGATCCAACTCCTTAACTCCTGTAGTGGTGTTGAAAATTACAGGCCATAAGCATACCCAAAAAATCATTGCTATTTTTGAAACCTCTCCTATTCCCAATATCAGTATAAAAATAGGGAAAAGTGAAAAAGGATTAAATTGGCCCAAAAACTTTAATACCGGCTCAACAAGCTTTTCAAAGGTTTTAAACCAACCTCCAAGGAGAAATCCCAATGGAATGCCTACAGCTATTGCAATAATAAATCCGATAACAGACCTGAAAATACTTATTCCTATATGAGAAAACAGATTTTCATCATTTATCAGTTTTATAAAGCAAATAAATATTTCAGAAGGTGGGGATACAAAAGTACTTTTCAGAAAACCGAGTCTTGGACCCAGCTCCCAGATAATAAAAAACACTAATACTGAAAGGCTGTCAAAAGATCTGTGCCACATTTTCCACACAACATTTTTTTTATTACTCGCCATAATTTCACTCCTAATAGTTGGTTTTTATACACTTATATCTTCTTTCCAGGTTATTACACTGTTTTCAATGTACTTTATCAGGTGACTAAACAAATAACTCAATATTGCTATTATGACGGCTCCTACATAAATCCTGGGTACAACGTTATTCTGGTTGGAATTGTTTATAAACCATCCCAAACCCGCGCTTGAACCCATCATTTCAGCTGCAATAATCATCAGAAAGGCTCTTGATGCTCCAACGTTTAATCCCGAAAAAATGGGTTTGGCAGCGCCAGGAAGAATTACATCTTTAAAAATTACAAGATTGCCGGCACCCATTGATTTGGCACTTTTTATAAGCAGGGGATCTACATTCTTTACTCCCAATGTTGTCATAAAAAGAATTGGCCATATGCAGGACCAGTAAATTATAAAGAACTTGGACAGCTCTTTGGTTCCAAAAAAAAGTATAAACAATGGAAAAAGTGAAAACGCATTAATCTGTCCAAAAAGCTGGAATAAAGGATTAAGAAATTTATTGACGCGCGGAAACCATCCTCCCAAAAGAAATCCTAATGGTACTGCTGTCAATATGGCTGCGAAATATCCAATCAAAACTCTTTGAACGCTTGTTGAAATATGTATTAACAGATCACCCGGTATTTTTGCAGCTGCATCTATTATCATTGCAGGTGTAGATATAAATTGAGTGTCTACAAGTTTAAATACCGGTGCCAGCTGCCAGATAATCAAAAGTGCAGCAAACCCATATAAACCAAGCATTTTTTTGTTAAGATCACAAAGCTTTTCCCTCACAAAATTCATCTCCTTTACATAAAATTATTTCAGCCGGAGCTTCTCGTTTTTTTCCATCTGAACAATCCTTCCATCTTGAATTATCAATGTTACCGATCCATAGCTTATACTATTCAATAATTCTATTAGCTTTCTAAGATCAGCTTCCGAAATAGATTTGCTATTAATTACAACTGATTTTTCCGACATAAATTAACCTCCATTTAAATTATTTTATAGATATTTCAGATAAAAAAAGATCACATCCTGATTGAATATGACCTCCAGTTTTCTGGTAAGCAGAAACTATTAATTTTCTTTGCAGTAAATAACCGCTCTCTATCGTATACCTATTATTACATTTAAAATTCATCACCTAGTTTTCCTCTAGGATTTGTTTTCTTTAGTATAATATAGCATCAAAAATATATAATGTCAATATGAATACTTGGATTTTTAAAAAATTAATTGACACATCTCTCTTCCGGATATACTATATAATCACTATAGGTTTAATAATATATGGAGAATATTTTATGTATAAATCTAAAAAACAAATACTTGTCGTTGATGATGAAGGAAATATAACTGATGTTGTTAAATCCTACCTTGAGAATGATGGGTTTATAGTCCACACTGCTCATAACGGCAAAGATGCAATTAATTTATTTGACAAGGTCGGACCATCCCTGATAATTCTCGATTTAATGCTTCCTGATATACCAGGAGAACAAGTATGCAGCATAGTTAGAACCAAATCAAGAGTTCCCATCATAATGCTTACTGCCAAAACCAAAGAAGACGACATGTTAAACGGCTTAGAAATCGGCGCAGACGATTACGTCACAAAACCTTTCAGCCCAAGACAATTAGTTGCAAGGGTTAAAGCAAATATACGCAGGACTGATGATGATCCTGTTCCGTTATCAAGGATTATATCATTTAATGAAGGTGATCTTGTCATAAACGACTTGAATTATGAGATAAGGAAAAAAGATAATATAATTGATCTTACTCCTATAGAATATGATGTGCTTATAACCTTAGTAAAATATCCCTCTAAAATTTTCACAAGAGAAGAGCTTGTAAGTATTGTTTTAGGAGGTAATCCGGAGGTATCTGACAGAACTATTGATTCTCACATAAAAAACCTTCGAAGAAAAATAGAAGATAACCCTAAGGCTCCAAGGTATATATCTACTGTCCATGGCATTGGTTACAAGTTTGGAGTATAGGGGGTTTTATTGTGTTGAGTTTAAAAACCAAATTATCGCTATATTTCATTTCAGTTGCTTTATTATGCGTAATCCTGATAACCATAATGGCTAACATCTTCATGGAAAAGCAGTTTAAACAGTATACCATCAGTAATCAGGAACAAAAGAACAAAAATATTGCCAATCTGATAAATCAGCAATATTCTGAAAATGGATCATGGAATTTTGATGGTGTTGAGGAAATAGGTATTAGCGCCCTCCAGGAAGGCCTTGTACTAAAACTGACAAATTCTTCAGGTGAAACTGTATGGAATGCCTCAAGGCATAACCATGGCATTTGCAAGGAAATGATGGATAATCTCATCAATAATATGAGTGCGCGCTATCCGAGCTGGGATGGAAAATTTCTCTCGAATGAATATCCTTTATTCTACAAAAACAACAGGATTGGTACTGTTACTATCGGCTTTTACGGGCCATTTTACTACAATGAAAATGATCTGATGTTTATAAAAACCTTAAATAGTATTATTGTCGTTGTCGGACTTATATCTCTTATTTTTGCCTTTGCGCTTGGAATATTTATATCTCATAGATTAAGCCGTCCGATACAGAAAGTCATACTAACTGCTAAAAATATTGCAAACGGATATTATAGCGATAGAATCAATGAAATTACCGGTATAAATGAAATATTCCAGCTTACAACAGAAATTAACAATCTGGCAAGAGCACTTGAAAAACATGAAACCCTGCGAAAAAGACTTACCAGTGATGTTGCCCATGAATTAAGAACACCGATGGCCACACTTCAAAGTCATCTTGAAGCAATGATTGACGGTATCTGGGATGCTGACAATAAAAATCTTGTACGGTGCCACAGCGAAACAATCCGCCTTGGGAAATTGATAAAAGGCCTTGAAGAACTGGCAAGATTTGAAGGAGACAGCATAACATTAACTATGGATAATTATGATATTTGTAGTCAGATGAAGTCGGTTTTATTGGATTTTGAAGCTGCATTTAAAAGCAAAAATGTTACTGTATTCTTCCATGGCAATCCTCTGAAAATCTATGCCGATATGGATAAAATAAGACAGGTATTAATCAATCTCATTTCCAATGCTGTAAAATATACACCTGAAGGGGGAAAAATATCTATTGATGTTTCTTCTAATTCTAAAAATGCCAAAATTACTGTAAAGGATACCGGATTAGGTATCTCAAATGAAGACCTGCCTTTTATTTTCGAAAGATTTTACAGGGCAGATAAATCCAGAACCCGTACTACCGGCGGAGCAGGTATCGGACTTGCAATCGTAAAAACTATTATTGATGCCCATAAAGGAAATATAACCGTGAAAAGTGAACTAAAAAAAGGAAGCGAATTTGCAGTAACGCTTCCTTTATGTCAATAGGGTATATATCCGTCTACTCTCATAGGTAAACCTCTTTTTTATCAATAAAATAAATCAATTGATG
Organism: Bacillota bacterium; assembly: GCA_030705945.1. GTDB lineage: Bacteria > Bacillota > Clostridia > Acetivibrionales > DSM-2933 > Pseudobacteroides. The sequence goes on along the minus strand of JAUZPS010000467.1, from coordinate 141 downwards.
CCTTTGATTTCCACAGAATCAATGTATGCATTATTCGATATTAAGTTTAGTATTCCTTCCCATATAGGTTAATTAATCATATTAATTGGGGGGATTCCAATTTATTTCTAAGATATTTTACTTGCTGTAAAAGCCAGGTCT
>JAUZPS010000466.1 GCA_030705945.1 Bacillota bacterium | reverse complement strand
CTTTACATCCCACATAGTTAAAGGTTTTCACCGTGTCATTTGTCAACAACTGTTTTGCTTAACACTTTACATCCCACATAGTTAAAGGTTTTCCCAAATTCACAAATTTCTACAACCCAGTCTACTCAACCACTTCAAGACTATCCCAATCCTGCAAACATGTCATATTTGCAGTAAACCTAATATCGTGTTTCTACAAAAATCCCCAAACAAGTTTCTATTCCTTATATATCAATTCTTTTAGCGTTTTTCTCCAAAATCCACATCACTGCAACTCATAAAATCATCGTATCAAATGCCTTTTCAACTCCCAGTTTATGTTTTACCACATTCTTTGAATTTCCAGCAACATAAATATACACCGAATCCACTTGCTTATCAATAAGCCTTTCTATCTCGTTTAGACATTTCTGAAGCTTTGCTTCTGTTATCTCACCTTCAAAAACAGAATTCTGGGTCCAAACAAGATACTTTTTCAAATGTTTTCTTACTCTGTTTACTTTCTTCTCCCCTACATCATAAGTCAATATCACAAAAATATTACCACCACGCTTTCAACGGCTTGTACAGCTCATCGTCCAGAAAATACTTGATCAACTTATAGCATTCAAGCCTTATAAAACTTTTGTAAGAAACATTTCTATTTAGTTTTCTATGCTTTACTGTGACTGCAAGCTTATTCTCATACTCGCTAATGAATTTTCGTCTTCCTGCTTCATTCAAAGTACAAACGCCGTCTCTCGAATCAAAATCCTCTAAATTAATTACCCTATTATTTATCAGGCCGAAGATAAGAGGCTCAACAATCAATGGTTTAAAAATCTCAGCAATATCTAAGCTTAATGAAAACCTTCTAGTCGAAGCTTCATGCAAAAAACTAATGGTTGGATCAAGCTGAGTAGAATAAATCTGACCTAGAACAGTAGTGTACATCATGCTATTTCCAAAAGAAATCAATGCATTAATTGGATCGGTTGGGGGCCTCTTTTCTCTTTTCTGGAAGTAGAATTCTTCTCTTAAAAAGAGGTTAAATGCTTTGTAATAATTATTACGAATTCGGCCTTCTACTCCCATTAATTCATGAATATTTGTTGCAGAGTCGATGTCCTCATTTTCTATGGTGTCTAAAATCTCGCAAGTAACTTCTTTGTAGTTTCTCAAATTCCTTTTAATATGAAACTTTGCGCTATCAACAAAGCATTTTGCCAAATACATTCTCTTTTCATAATCAAGGTAATGTTTTGCCTGTTTGACATTAACAAAGCCTGAGACATTTGTTTTTCTTGGATAAAAAGACCCTGTATAATAGCCGTAATAATTATAGAAGTTTAAAATCAAGCCATATTCAGACAAGTAGTTGATAAACTTGGTATTCAGATCTACCTCGCCAAAAATATGTAGTGTATCAACCTGTTCAATCGGTAAAGGCTTTTTAACATCATTGCCATCTATAAAATAAATAGTATTGTCTTTCCTTTGAAGCCTACCACCGCTTAAAACATAATAATCTCTTCCCACTTAAACCACCTCACTTGCATAACAGAATTCATAATAGGCGCACTTTTTACAGTAGGGTAATTTCTCAACTAGCGGCGGTTTTTCCATTTCTGTCACTTTCTTAATTCCTATCAATGCTTCCTCAATATCTCTTTCATCCTTTTCTTCAAGGTTCACCACTTCCACTTTTCTCTCTTTGACATAGTTGATTAATCCCGTTTTTGAAATCCCCAGTTGTTTTAAATAATAGAGGTAGTATAAAACTTGCATCCGATCGGCGCTCTGCATTTTGCTGGAAAGCTTGATTTCTCTGATACAATCGCCATCTATGATGTCAATTTTGAGAATATCATCAATCATTACTTCCCGGTTTTTCTGCCGAGGATAGGCTTTTTCGTGAAGAAGTTTTCCTTTTTCTACCCGTTCGCTTAAGTGTTCCATAGTGATTCCTTTAGAGTAAAGCCAGAGCTTTCTTTTGCAGATGAAATAGTAGTTGATTTTTACACCTTGCGTTTTAAAGTTCTCAAAATCGAAGTTCATGGCATCACCTACGCCTACAGTATTTGATTATCCGTATTAAATATTTTTGCCGTTTGACTCTTTGATATTTTCTTTAATCCCATTTTGTCATCATATTCGAATCCATCACATATTAAAATATCCATATATTTCGTGACCTTTAACCTTGTGCATTGATTATCCTCAACATCATAAAGAGGCGCATCTATAGTAAATTCATTAATCTTGTCAATCAGTCGCCTTTTTTCTTTTTTATCTTCTTCAATTTGAATCTTTGCTACAATATCATCAATCACTATTTTTACTTTATTATATACACAAGAAGGGACGATAGTAATATTGTTAATGTTCCTAAATCTTTGGCGTACTTCCTTTTTATCGAGTTCGTGTTCCCTGATGCTTTGAACGTATCTGATATTGTCTAAGACTTCCTTATAGTATTCTGTATTCTTCAATTTTTCTGTATTGTATATGTTTTTAATAATTTCTTGTTTTTTAGTTTCTGTTATTCTACCATTAATGTTTTGAAGGGCATCTTTAGAAAATTCAAACAACTTTTCATCAATGAATTTTCCAACACCGCTACAACTTTTTTCCCCCCCATCAAATACAAAACAATTATAATCATGTTTGTCAAAAATTCTATTTCTATAACACCTTCCCATTCTCTGAAAAAGTCCATTTATATCTGATAATTCTGTAAAAAGCATGTCAAAGTCAATATCTAAAGATGCTTCAACAACTTGAGTTGTAATCCAAACACCAGAATCTTTGCATTCCCTTTTTCCAAATGCAACAATTTTATCTTCTTTTTCCTTACGATCTTTCTTTATAAATTTACTGTGAAACAAATTTATATTTTTGCATCTTTCATAAAAATCCTTATTATTAATTAATTCGTTGTAAATTTTTTGAGCTGTCTTTACTGTATTACATATTACAAGTACTTTGTTATTATTAAATAGCTGACTAACATAATCAGCGCTTATACCCTCATGAATGATCTTCAAACTATGGCGAACAACCTTATCATTCAAAAATGGTTCCGGCTGCTCAAATGTAATTCCATAATTTTTTAATTGCTCACTTAACAAATCAGTAACTATGTCAGGCAAAGTAGCTGTTAGAATGGCAAATTTACCGCCAATTCTTGAAATATACGTTAGTCCAAGTACTAGGTATGCAAGTAAATCTGGTGAATACATCTGCACTTCGTCAATTACCACCTTTGAATAGCTAAGAGTTGCAAGCTTCATTTCAAAGCCGCGATACCGAAAGACAAAGTCAAATATTTGATCCAGGGTGCATACTGTAATTGGCAAAGATAATTGCCTTGTTTTATTGTAATATTCATCGATATCCTCATCATTTGCTGAGCTTTCTATATATTTACTATAGGTCTCAGAATGTAGAAGTCCTATTAATTCTTTATTATCGCTTCCTACTATTTTAGTCGTAATTCTCTTATAAATCTCATTGATTGCTGTTTTCAAAGGCAATGTAAAGAAACCCTTATGGTTGCCTATCCATAGAAGTCCCGCTTCAGTTTTACCCATACCAGTCTGAGCGACAACAACGACATTTTTATCCGAATGGTCTATCATATATTCTTGCAAACTATTCCATCTATATCCAATGTTAGAAAGTGTCTGTAACAAAAAATTATTTTGGACTTCAACATCTATATATCCACTAGCCGCATAATCCAATCTGTTAAGTATCCCCTTAGTTTTTACATATTCAAGAAAATTATCTGAATCTTCGTATATTCGATCATCCGAAAAGTATTTTGCGCTTATTTTTTTTATATTTGTGATTTTAACTTTATCAAACTTAAAGTTTTCTGCTTCAGCTTTTAACGCCTCCACTTCCTCCTTATAATTTGATGCGTTATAATCTCCTCTCTCATGATGCCAGGCAATTGCTTGAGCTAATATGACGATTTCCTGTTCAGAGAACTCTTTTTTTAATTGACTTTTATCTAAAAATGCCAAGCTTAATAAATTATGAGCTATTTCATCCGAGAACCTTTTTCTTCCTTCAATTTTACTTTGAAACTTCAGATTCATTTTACCTAAATCATGATATAAACTG
>JAUZPS010000465.1 GCA_030705945.1 Bacillota bacterium | reverse complement strand
TCAGGAGAATTAGAATTTATATATGCTTGAAGATTTAGATAACATCTACCGAAATTTAATGTTCCGGTTATTAAATTATTGGTTGCAAACTCAAAAGGAGTGAAGTTGCCTGACAATAAATTACCTTTCTCTGGTGTAGTGATGATATCGTATTTAATATATGTAGATGTCTGAGAATCATAATAAACTGGTTCTAATATCTCAGGATTGTATTTAAGCTGCGCCTGATATCCGGAGATATTGTCAAGGTTGTTGGCAGCTATGCTTACATTAAGGATATCACCGGCTTCAACCATATTTTTACTATACGCCAGTGTTATATTGCTGGCATCTGAAGGAGTTGGCAAACTGTTGATATCAACAACTGAAGACTTTACTTCGTAATTTGATAATATGTCGGCATCCCAATTGAAAAGATATACTCCGCCTTTAGAATTGGGCATTGTTTCGCTGGCAGCTAATTGAATTTTGGTAGGAGAATCTTGTAAAACTAAAAATTTAATCTGCGCAACTGCGCCTGTTGTCTCCGGTATTCCAGCTGATCTATAAGCCGAGAGATTATTGTAGGTAAAGCCAAAGTTTAATGTTCCATTAGATATATCGTTACTTGCTAATTCCATTGGAGAAAAATCTTTATTAAAAAGATCTACCTTCGAAGGAGCAGTAAATGAATCATATGGAGTATAAGAAGTTCCATTGGGTAATACAGGTTGCAAACAAAGAGGATCGTACTTTATATTAGCCTGAATGCCGCCTAAATTTGCAATGCCGTCAACTTTTAACGACGCTGTGATTATATCGCCAGCCTGAGCATTGCTTTTATCAGTTGACAGACTTACATATCCAACTGGTGAAGTTACTGAAGGCGTACTGCTTATGGAAGGCGTAATAGCCGGGGTGTCAGTGTTTGACGTGGGAGTAGAAACAGGTTGCGAGGGCAAAGTAGTCTCTTTTACCTGGTTAATGGCAAGAGTTTGATTAACTGTATAACCTGTTACTTGATTGCCATCCCAGTCAGTAATTATAGTTCCATTAATACCTTGGGGCATTGTATCGGAATTCCTGAGGCTGATTGATGTCGTCACAGGGTTTAATACTTTGAAGTATAATACAGCAATTGAACCGCTGGCTTCTGCTGAGCCGGAGTTTTTATATGAGCTTAATGCCAGATAAGCTCTTCCGAAATTCAAAATACCTTGCTCTAAATCGTTTTTAGCGAAGTCCATTGGAGAAAATCTATTTATAAGCAACGAGCCTGTTTCAGGAGCAGAATCTGTAGCATAATCAGTTCCATAAGAATAAACTGGTTTGAGCGCCTTTGGATCATATATTAGATTTGCCTGATAACCTGAAAAACTGTTAATGTTATTGATATAAAAAGTTACCTTAATCAATTCTCCTGAGGCTGCATTGGTCTTATCTGCCGACATGTAAAAGTTATTGTCAGAGGCAGGCGTATTAGTATTAACTGTTGGTGTAGGAGTTGATGTGTACGTAGGTGTAGCTGAAGGCAATGGAGTGACTGTATTTGTTGGTGTTATTTGAACGGGAAAAACAGAAATCATTCCTATAAGGAGTTGCCTCATATAAGCATAATCATCTGAGTCAAATTTTCCATTTCCATCAACATCTGCTGCCATTGTAAGCTGATCTTGTTTGATCATCCCCAATAAATACTGTCTGAATAAAGCATAATCATCCGAGTCAAAATTGTTGTCAAGGTCTACGTCTCCATAAACCTTTACTGTTGATGCGGTAGAAGGTGAAGCAAATGAAGCTAATCCCATAACATTGGCAATAAGCAAGCCAATTACTAATAGAGCTATAATCTTTGTGCTCCTCATGATAAAAAACCCCCTAAAATATTTTTTTACAGTACATAAAATATTTATAAAATCAAACTTAGAGCGTTTCAAAAAATTCCTTGTTCAAGTTTTGTATGATGAAAAACCTTCATATTAAGTTTTTGAAACGCCAAGCATACAAGTTTTGTATGATGAAAACCCATTATACCAAGTTTTTGAAACTCCCAGTTGACCAGTTTATTTTTTGATACTATATAAAAAGCAATTAATCTTTTACATTTGCCTATCACAAAATAACGTTAAAGCGTTCGTTATTTTGCTCCGTCAAATGTAAGATTAATAGTGCTTTTTATATACCTAAAACTAATTTTTCACCTCAAGGTCTCTCAAAATATCAACGAGATTTTGCAATTTTCAACATGGTATTGCCACCTTTTTGGAATTCATAATCGACCCATTCTTCTTGGACATAATAACCATATTCACTATATAGCCTCATAATATCCAGCGCGTATGCCGACCTTGCCGCATTTACGTCTAGAAGCGGAAAAATCCTGACTTCCTTTGAAACACGCAGCATTTCATTAATGGCTTTTTTATGAAAGTCAAAGGATAAATTATCAGAATATAAAAACAAAAAGTGTGATGAAAGAGCTATATCAAACCGATTGTCTTCAAATGGAAGATTTGGCAACTGGGCAAATACATATCTGTTTTCACTTTTGCCAACATCATAATCCTCTAAAAATTCTCTCATAGCAACTGTTCTGATTGCGCCTAAATGATCTGCGTCCTTTATCTTAGTCCAAATGAATTTATCTTTGTTTTCTCTGGTTTGGGTGATGACGTCCGTATACGTTTCTTCAATACGATTTTCGATTTCCTGTCTGCTAAACTGATATATCGGATCAATGGAAACCACTGTTTTTCCATTTTGTCTCATGGCGCTATTAAAGCTTGCCGGACCATCTCCGCAACCTAATATTTCTTTTTCAAGGTCTGATTCTGTTAACTTAAACATATCTACATATTCATTAAATGATCTGCCCCATGGAACTACTGATTCGTATTTTATAGTCATATAAATACACTCTTCCTTTACAGCATCGTATGTCCACCGTCAACCGGCAGATATGTACCTGTGATATACTGTGAAAAATCACTTGCTAAAAACAATATCGCTCCGGCTACATCCTTAGGCAGGCCATTACGACGCAATGGACACCTTGCGGCAGAAGCGGTCTTAATCTGGCTCGACATGGTAGCTGCCGCATCGGTCATTACAAGTCCAGGCGCAACTGTATTAATTCGAATTCCTTCAGGACCAAGTTCCGAGGCTAATGCCCTCACAAACGCGTCAAGCGCCGCTTTTGCCGCGCTGTGCGCTGAATAGCCATGCTGGGCAAGTTTAGACATAGCGCTTGACACAGCAATAATGCTGCCGCTTTTCCGTTCGATCATCTCAGGTGTCACCGCTTTACAGAGCAGGAAAATTGATTTGAGCTCGTTAGTAAGCTTATGTTCGAAATCAGTCCATTCACTGTCAACAAACGGCGCAACCTTGAAACCGATAGCCGCATTAACAACCAGGACATCAATTCTACCAAACCTGAGGCGGACCTGATTGACAAGATCATTAACCTGCTCTGGATCAGTTGCATCACCCTTGAAAATTTCCGCGATTCCGCCATCATCTTCTATTAATTTCTTTATCGTCATGGCTTGTTGATCGCTCTTTAGGTAGTTAATCGCCACAGAAGCTCCATGACTTGCGAGAAGCCTTGCGGTAGTCCGGCCTATTCCCCTGCTTCCGCCAGTTACAAGGACCACTTTATTTTCAAGAAGTCCTGTTACCCTTGCCTGATCTTCTTTTCCGGAAAATTTCCGTGAAGCTTGTATCTCAGGGTAATCATCACTGTCATTCGATTTATTTTGTGAGTTGGTCAGGTTACTGGCGATTTCATTGAGCCGAGGATGTTCAAATACGTACGAAAGTCCGATTTCGGTTCTAAATCGTTCTTTTATTTTTGAAATAAGTCGCGTCGCTGAAAGTGAATGACCTCCCATTTCAAAGAAATGAGCTTTTCTTCCGATACGCTCCTCCGGTATTTCAAGCACCTCTGACCATATTTCAACAAGCTTCTTTTCCGGTATAACGGTTTACTAAAATTACAAAACCGGCAAGTAGAGCCATAAACATTGTACAGCCGTGAGACTGAGCAAACTTCTCAAGCGCCTGTGAGAATTCTTCAGAATAGTGATATTCGAACCTCTCACTTGCGCTTCCTGATTGAGGAACACGCAGGAAATCTGACGGCAGTTCAAGT
>JAUZPS010000464.1 GCA_030705945.1 Bacillota bacterium | reverse complement strand
TTAACCTTGTCGCGTGACATTTGTAATACAGCATTTGCGACTTTTACATTATCATATATGTTGGCTTCAAGTAAAATCTGTCCGGAGTATCTGTTTGAAGCCGGTCCCAAATAAGTAATGACTGGTTTGGTTGTATCATCAGTCGTAGTAACCGAGATAATATCTGATTCTTCCCCACGGTTACCGTATCTGTCATATGCGCATACCCTGTATACATAAGTTGTATTATTCTGCAATCCAAAGAACTGTATACCTCTTTGCGTACTGACTGTACCAACAGATGCAAAACTACCGTCCGCCTTTTGGCATTCTACCTGGAAATATGAAAAATCATTATCCGGAACATCATCCCAGTTAAGAGTTATGTTATCAGAGGCTGGAATTGCTTTAAGCCCTGCTACCTTTTGCGGTCCCTGACGATCTATTATATAAGTCCTTACAGGAGTTCCGTCGCTTTCGTTTCCAGAAGTGTCCTTTGCAATAGCGCGGACATAAACATTCCCGTTTATATTTGGAGTGTTCCAACCAAAAGTCGCATTTCCTGTTGTGTTTATTGTCTGTATATCTGTCCAGTTATCTAAGCCTGTCAGAGAATACTGAAGTTTAATACTGAAAAGCTTAACATTGTCCTGAGCCCTTACTACAATGCTTGAACTTGAGCCCATTGTTGTATTGTTGGATGGCTCTATTCCCAATATGACAGGAGGAGTAGTTTCAGCCTGAGCGGTAGCGCTTATAACTTCCGAAGCATTACCTTCAAGTCCCAGATTATCAACACCAGACACCTTATAATAATATGTCTTCCCGATTTCCAGACCCTTATCCGAATAATATACATTATTCTGTCCCATTACTGAACCTATCTGTATCCAATTCCCATTTATTTCAGAAGCCCGGTATATACGATAAGCCTTTGTATCTGTTTCATGGCAAGGATCCCATTTAAGATTTATTATGCCTTCCGAAGCTGTAGCTGTAAGATTAACAGGTTTGGACGGCGCCGATCTATCGACTCCATAAGTCACCGTCATACTGTCCGAATCATTTGCGGCGTCAAAGACTGTAAACCTTACCATATAATTTCCGCTTACACCTATGCCGGTTAAATCCCAATAACAACTAAACCACGCTTCTGAAGAGTTAGCTGATGGGCTATTTACCGATTTTATATTTGACCAGTTGCTTCCGTCGGTAGAATATTCGAAGGTTGCATGCGCTCCAGCATAGTTATCGCTATTTGTAAAATAAAGCGTAAGTTCATTTCCCACGCCGCCAATGTTCACTCCATCAGAAGGAGTTACTTTAGTTATATTCGGCAATAAAGGCGTAGCGCTTATCTGCTGGCTTTGATCTGATTTATTGCCTGCATTATCATATGCTGACACAGAATACTTGTAGGTCGTATTTGGTGTAAGACCTGTATCGGTATAGTTATTTGATGTCGCAGTTCCCACTAATGCTCCGTCGCGGTATATTTCATAGCCTTTTACACTTACATTATCAGTTGAAGGAGTCCACGCAAATGAAACAGTATGTCCTGTCCGCGCTGACAAGTAAAGGTTCACGGGAATACTTGGCTTTTCAGTATCGACAATTGTATAAATTGTCTTAATACTGCTTGATTCTGAAATATTGCCTGAGCCATCTGCGGCTGTCACATAGTATTCATAAGTAGTATCCGGTGTAAGCCCCGTATCGGTGTACTTAGTCGCTGTGAGGTTTCTTATCAATGTTCCATTCCGATAAACACTATACTGTGTTACACCTATATTATCCTCAGGTATATTCCAGCTCAATGAAGCTGAAGTGATAGTCACGCTGTCAACAGTTAGTTGAGGAGCTTTTGGAGCCATATTATCAAATACCAGCTCATTACTCGCATCAGAAATATTACCCGCGTCATCATAGGCTTTCACAGTATATCTATACGCGCCTGCAGCCAATTCCTTATCAGAAAAACTTATCCCATCTGTTCTGCCGATCTCTTCACCATTACGGAAAATCTTGTATTCTGCTACTTTTACGTTATCTGTAGAACCTGTCCATGATAGATTCACTGAGCTACTTGTTTTAGAAGAAATCACAAGATTTTTAGGCGATGAAGGAGCCAAGATATCCAGATCGGTAGTTACTTCTACAAAGTTGCTGTCATTAGACATATTTCTTACAATATCAAAGGCAATGACCTTGTAAGTATAGGTCTTATCCGGTGTCAGGCCAGTATCAAGAAAATTAGTCTTAACAGCGCTTCCTACCAAATTCCCATTACGGTAAATATAATAGCCCGCAACTCCGACATTGTCCTGTGAGGGGCTCCATGTCAAGGACACCTTCGTTTCTGTCTTTGATGAAGCTGCTAGATCAGTGATATCGGAGGGTGATAGTGTGTCGTTTTGTTCTTCCAGCAATTTATTCCATACAGGAGTCTTATTAAAAGTATATCCTATATTCAGTTGTTTAGTTATTGAGAGAACATTAAACATGGAGCTTTCAGGGTTATCAAAATAAACATTCTGTATCCCGCTTCCACTTAGTACAACCTTGTGCGTACCTGTAGCCTTAAAGGATTTTCCACCTGCGCAGCTGTCATAATACTTTTGTGTGAAATCTCCCTTTACTTCCATAACTCCAGCGGTAAGATAGCCCTCATGACTATAGTGCGCCTGAGTAAAGAAATTACCTTTTATAAGCACATAGTCAGCTTCATTGGTCATCTGCAAATATCCGCTTGTTCCGTTTGGTATTGTGTAATTTCCTTCTACAATTACTTGTCCTCCATCCACAATCAATGAATACGACTGTGTGAGGTTACCCCCTACAGTTAGCTTCTTTCCTTTTAAATCAAGGACGTTACTTATTGTCATATCCTTCCCGACATTAATATCATTGCTTAAATTTAATCCGATACCAAGGTAAAAGCTTTTGCCGACATTAATTTTAAAATTGTTCTGATTGAAGGTTCCTCCATTTATGTACAGATCTCCTTGCACATTCAGATCTTTCTTAAGTGTTCTGTTCTCTTCAAAACCTATGTCGTAAGGCCATGTATCCCAGTTTATTTCCGCCCCTAAACCAAGATACAGATTTTTGCTGTCAACAAGTGGTGTAGCTGTTGATTTTACTTCCTTTGATACCACAGTCTTTGTCCCGAATTTTACACCTGCAGCCGAGCTGTTGGTAATCTCAAGTGTACCCATGCAGGAATAGCTGCTTGACGCGTTGTCAAAATATATAGTCTGTAAAGTTGCTCCACTCAATAACACTTTGTGTGTTCCGCCGGCGTTAAAGTTATCGTATGCGTTCTGCCTCTTTTGTATAAAGTCTCCCTTTACTTCCATGACACCTGCTGTCAACATCCCGTTATGACTGAATTGTGATTGGGTTACAAAGCTGCCTCCTACTTTCACGTAGTCCTCATCATTAGTCATTTTCAGGTAACCATTGCTATAGCTGTATGTGACATTTCCATTTGCATCCTTTACTGCTGACTGAAGCCTGTAATCTCCTGTCACTGTGAGCTTACCACCGTTAACGTATACCACGCCGCCTGACTGTATTAGGTTCCCTTTTACAGTCAACTCGTGTCCATTCAAATCGAGGGTATCTCCTGCAAGATACAAGTCCCCATCGTATGTTTCATCTTTTTCAAGCTTCCAACCCATTACATCCCCATTGCTGAAGGAAACCTTGCAGCCGTTTGTAACAAGCTTCAAAGCATTTAGAGGCGTTAGGAATTTCACTTCCTGACCGGAGTTGTTCGTTAGCTCCAATGTACTGAAACCTGATTCTGGCGAGTCAAAACTTACGTTCTGCAGACCGCTTCCGTTCAATATTACCTTGTGGGTCCCTGTCGCCTTGAAGGATTTGCCTCCCGCGCAGCTGTCATAATATTTCTGGGTGAAATCCCCTCTCACTTCTATTGTCCCAGCTGTCAAATAACCTTCATGGCTATAGTGCGCCTGTGTAAAGAAATTGCCTTTTATAAGTATGTAGTCCGCCGGATTTGTCATCTGCAGATATCCGCTTGTTCCGCTTGATATTGTATAATTTCCTTCTACAGTTAATTGTCCGCCGTCTACATATAATGAATACGACTGTGTAAAGTTACCCCCTACCGTAAGCTTCTTTCCTTT
>JAUZPS010000463.1 GCA_030705945.1 Bacillota bacterium | reverse complement strand
TTTTAAACAAGTATTTTTTCATATATAAAAATAATCCTTATTAATTCAAAGATATGGAACAAGTCACGGAAATTATAGTTCGGAAATCTTTTTGGGAATACATTCAAATTCTTTTCTCCGTGAATATGGAACGGTTCTGTTGAAGTCTGGAATTTCTTTTCTTCATGAATTTCACTATGAAACCTCATTATATCTTTTTCATCTTTATCTACCCAGTCATAATAGTAATAGTCTATCTTGTCGCCCTTCAATATTTCTGTAACATACAATTTTGAGCCATCAATAAGAGTATATGTTTTTCTTCTTGAAATAACATTTGATGTCTTTCCCGTCTTATCTGTTTCTCTTGTGTGTCTTATAATGTTACCAAACTCACTTTGAATGAGAGTGAAATTAGAGGGCGAAAGATTTGTCATGTGCTTTTCTCCTTAATAAATACTTCCATTCTGCCTCGTCCTGAAGCTGCTCAGAAGTTTTATTTTCATAGTGCATAAGAGTATCTTCATATTTACCATTGTACTTTTTTACAAAAAAATCAATTTCTTCTTCCAGCACCATCTGGTCACTTTCTTTGTCTAAGGGAACATACTTATCTTGCTCTTTTTGCCACATCTCTACTACCGACCTAACAAGTATCCTTCCATTTGTATTTGATTCCCATAGTGTGTCTTCAGAGATTCTCACTCGTTTATGTCTTGAATCTCTTTTAATACCAATAAATCTTCCTTGGTCTATCCAATTATTTATGGCTGTAATTGAAACACCAAAAAACTTCGCTAGCTGGCCTGTGGTATAAGTTTTGCTTGATTCGTTTTGTACTTCAAGCATAGTACGTAGTATTTTTTCTATATTGTGTCTAAACTCTAGCTTATCCAAAAATACCACGTCATCAAAAGTTAGTCTGATGTCAGGAAAAGTAGTTTTAATATAGTTGGATAAAAGCTTAATGAACAACTTTCCATCTGCATCATTATAAAAAGCATCAGTAAAATGATCTATATTTTGAATAACTTTTTCTTTTTCATACGCTGTAAGCATAAACATCACCTCTTTACCTCCATAATACCATAACTGCAACTAAACTACAAGTAATTAAAATACAACTACAATTATAGTATTCCCAGATTACATATATGTTCATCAAATATCGAAAATAATTATAGTTAAAGAAATACATAATTAATAATTATTTAAATGCATGCACGCAGTAGGAAAATATATTATAAAAACAAAGCATTTCCACTCTTCGTTTAAAACACAAGGATGTTTCTTATAAAGAGGGCTTCCTTTTGCTTTGGTCGCCCTCCCTTATTCTGTTCATTGCCAGGTCGACTTCTGATATTCCTTAATGGCTTTCCTGATGGGTGCATTATAATTATCGTTAATCTTTCCATCCAGAATAAATACTTATGTATGCCATATATTCTTTATGGGGGAAGAATTTCGGCGATGGCGCATCTGTTTTGATAGTCCATTTGGCAGAATTTGTTGCTTTGTTATAGCATGTCTTTTCTTTACCAGAAATAAGGTACACAAATTGATTGCCATTATCGTTATAATCTGATGAAGTTTTATTGGTTAATTGTACCACATCACCATAGCCATTAAAAATAAAATTCCATATATGCTGTAAAATTGGTTTTATATAGTGAGCCGAACAACTGAAAAGGTCTTTTCAGTCTAAAAGAATTTTTCATTAAAACTTATTTTTTAAAGGTATTTCTATTTTTTTATTAATAACATATTCTGCTTCAACTGTAATAATATATGTATCCTTCTTCTCCAAATAAAGCTCGTTCCCATCTTTATCTGTGTTATTACAGCCTAAAATAAATTTATTATCTATCCCCTCTGAATAATATAGTCTTTTTGTCTCGGGATCTAAACTATCCCCGTAATTAACATATATACTTTTAACATCAGGAGTTGATTTATCCATAACAATAGAAAGTTTTCCGTTCTTATATTCTGCGTATGTAATTGATACAACTTTATCATCAAAAGTTATATTTTGCGGAAATTTACTTTTCAAGTCTAATGAAACCTTTTTTCTTTGTTTTATGTATAATCCTTCAAAGCAAAATTTCTCTGGATTTGAGTTAGCCGAATAAAAGGCTGGAACGAAGTTTAGTTTAAATCCATCGCCAGTTTCCGCAGTATTTCTCGAACTAAATCCGTTTATTTTTTTAAATTCATCTTTTCCTTTTTTTATATAATTTTCGTCCGGAAATGTTTTAAATATAGTATATTCCTGTTCACCAGTATATTTTTTCCCATTCTTATCAATAATATATGCATTTTGAAAGCCCAGAAAGCTAGTATCTTTTTTCATATTGACTTTATAATACATTTGTGACAGGGTAGGACTGGACAGTAATTTATCAATGTTGATATTTTCTATTGGATAATCACCATTAAAGTTATATTTGATATTTTTTTCTTCACTTATAATTCCAGAATAATCGCTTAATATAACTGGAATTGAAAATTGTGAACTTATCCCGCTAGCTTCAAACAATATTTTTACTTCAAACTGTTTGTTATTATTAAGAATATACTTGTACTCACTTTCAGTAAAAGTCTTTTCCGCCCTTGAATAAATATAGTTCTTATCTCCTTCCCTTACTTTAAATAATTCACTCAACATACCACTCTGACCATTATCCTTATCTGTTGAGATAATATAAGAACAGCTAAGAATTGGATAGCTTCCTTTATTCAAATATTCACTCAGCTTATCTCCACAAATCTTTGTATTTATGGAAAACCTTAAGCCATCAAAATACAGCTCACCTATATCAAATATTAGACCATCCTGTTCCTTTGTTAAATTCGTCATTTTAATAAAACCGCTTTTTTGGGCTTGCTCAATTGATTCATCTTTATAAAATTTACAGACAAACGTACCAATTACTGGAAGTCTTTCCGCAAAAGATCTTAGTGTTGGATTTATTGTAACTATCGTTGTAACTGCAATAACCAAAACTACTGCGGCTACCCATACAGACGCAAACTTTTTTGGAAATTTCTTCTTGCGTTTAAGTTTTTCAAGCTTCATGCTTAAACTGTCATCTAAATCCTTAGGAATTTCAATATCAGCGTCCCCTTTTATTACATTGATAGTTTCATTAAAGTCTCTCTGAAATTCAAATAGGTTTTCACGATTTTTTTGTCTACTCATTTAGCGCCATCCTTTTCATAGTTCTAAAAATAGTTTTTATATGCTTTCTCTTGTATAGCCCTCTTCCCTCATTAGAGTTCTGATCTTATTAAGCGCAGTATAAATTCTTGTTTTTACTGTACTTAAAGGCATTTCTACAATTTTTGATATTTCATCAAGTGAGTATCCTATATAATATTTCATATAAATCATTGACCTATCAATAGGTTTCAGATTTTCCAATAGTACAATAAGATCAAGTTTTATTTGAATTGCCGAAAATTCTTTATTCTGTTCAGCTATATCATCAATATAATCTTCTAATAATAGATTATTTGCTTCACGAAGCTTTTTTTTGCATTCATTAATTACTATTCTTATAAACCATGTATCAAATGATTCGAGCTGCTTTAATTTTTTTATACCATAGAATGCCTTTTCTATCGAATCACATACGGCATCCTTACTGTCGTCCGTATTCTTAAGATAACTGTACGCAATTCTATAAGCGCGGTCTTTTATACTAAAAACAGCTAAACCAAAGCTATCAAAACAACCACCTTTAGCTTTTTTAATTAGTTCCAAATCCATTTGTAATCCTCCTAAAAGCTAACCTTTGGACATCATCAATAAAATATTATACACTTATTAGATTAAAAATCTTGGAAAAAAGTTTGATCTTACTCAAATATTTAAAGAACTGAGTTTTGACATAAAATGAGAAAACATATAAAATATATCAATAAACATTTAATAATTGAAAAAAGAAAAATAAATTGCTGATTCAGAGCAAATAAGGGTAAGTACATATGTTTTCATTTTTAAAAAACAAGAAATTTATAATTATGCGAAATGGTATTTTTAACCCCCGATGAGGTAAGTTTTAATTATGGAAATAATATGATAACTTCTGGAATTGGAGGTATTTTCCCAAAAGGTATTCCAATCGGAGAAATAACAGAAGTCAGAAAAGA
>JAUZPS010000462.1 GCA_030705945.1 Bacillota bacterium | reverse complement strand
TGCTGTTGTCATCCCCTGTATGGGAGCTAAAAAAAGCTTCATATTCACACTCTCTAACTATATTTTAGGAATTAATCCACTCTCAATACTATATCCTGATAATAATAAATGCAATAGTTATTTTTATTTGGCATTCCATTTTTTATATTGCAAAATATATACCTTGATTCATAAGTTGCGAAAGGTTCAACTTTGATACTGAAATGCAGACGTATTAACTGCATTTTTAATGTATAATCTTTTTCGCAACTTATAGGAGGGTGTGAAAAAGATTATAACAAAAATGCTCCCTTCATGATAAACAGTATTATTATTTTGCCTGTCTACCATGACGGGAGCATTTTATTTGATTTGTCTTCTTTAACTTATGGTTATTGACGCCTACTACTTTGCGTCATCAAATATTTCTGGCGGCAGAAGTTACATGTTATAATCTCCGGATACTTTACTAAAATGCCTTGCTATAATAATAATGTCATTTATGTTTATGCATCCATCCATGTTTAAATCGTCATTCTGAGTATATTTTTCGTCCCCCAGACTGCTGTTAAAATGCTTTGCAATCTCTATTACATCCGACAGGTTTATTACGTTATCCTGTACACCGTTAATTGCAATATCTCCAGCCCACATACTAATTGGAGCGCTTTGCGAGCTGACCTGTACGTCATTAGTAACAGAGACATTTCTGATTTCCCTGCAAAGATAGCCAGTCTTACTTACCTTTAATGTGTAACCTGCAGCATTCTGAGGCGTATTAGCTATCTCAAAGTAACCCCTTTGATCAGTCAAAGCCGATAATGATGTACCGGCGACCTCTACCTTAAATCCGGAATTCAGAACCCCGGCTTTATCTGCTCCAGCTGTAACGTCAGGATTAATAAACCCTGAAATCTTGCATCCTGCTGTCGGTGAAGGTTGAGCCGTAGATGACGGCGGTATTGACGGTGTTCCCCCCGATGGTTCCTTGCCATAAATCTGAACCCCATCTTTATATATTGGTATATTTTCTGTAATGGTGAATTCCTTGCTGTTCAATCCGGCCCTTGAGTAGTCGTTTGAAGGATTCCATGATGTATTGTTATAGTTGGCAATAAAAAATTGGACATAAGTTTTTCCGTATAACTTCTGGTCTGGGAATGTTATATCTACATAATAAATATTTTTAGATGCATCCCACGGCTTAATAGCAGACATTTTGGGTCCATTAGGCGACCAATACGCATTTTGCATAAATGATGTCAGATTGACGCTTGAACCGTATTCAGACAAATCAATAAAGTATCTAAGCGACAATCCTGTTTCATATTGGGGAGGCGAAGTCAATACATTGTGCATCCAAATTTCAACTTCGGAAACTTGATTGTCTTCTTTGGTTACTCTTGCTTCTGTATAATATTGAGGAGGTTCTCCCTCAATTCCCGGAGTTTTCTCGGGCGTTTGACCATCACCATAATATTTGGATAAACCTGCTAAAGCGCCAACAAGGCCCGCATTATAATCCAATCCGGTTTCGGTATACACATACTTCTCCACGTTGTCAATATATTTGTCATCCGCGTCAGCCCCACCTACGAGAGCCCCGTATAGAATATGCCTTTCCGGCATTTGCTTACTCTCATCTCCCGGCCATCCTTCAAGCATTCCGCTTGCCGCTCTATGGTGAGGGAATTTGGGATAATTATCTCCAAATCCCACCATATATGACATGCCCAATGGATTATTGCCAAGAATATAGTCGATCTGACTTTTAGCAAAGTTAAGGTATTTTTCTTCACCTGTGTTCTTGTATTGCACAAGCATAATCATGCTCTCAGCAGCAGGATATTTACATACGCCCCATCCGGTCAACCATTTGAGTCCGCCTGGAGTAGTGGTTATTTTGTTCATCCAATAATCCAGATTTTCCATTGCTATTTTTTTGAATTTTGGTTCAGTAGATATCTGCGAAAGTTTTAAGAATGTGCTGGTGTATACGTCATCCCAGCAATTTGTCCAGTGGTTGCTGTAATCGTTATCTCCGCCCATTCCCTTTTCGTCCATAAGTTTATAAATATCATCCATATACTTCTTATCATTTGTAATAATATAGAGCCAGGTTGCTCCCCACATAAGTTCGTCATAATAGCCTGAAGGCACATAAAACCCTTGCGCTTCACTGTTTCCTCTGTATGTTATACCAAAATCATATAAATCTTTAGCAGCTGTAAGACACTTCTCAGCATATTTAAGATCTATATCCTTGTAATTTAGATACATAAGAGCCAATGCGGCGGCGGCGTCACCAGCTACATCGGAGCCGGGATGCGAAGGTGTTGCGACAAAATAAGTAGGCCTGTTGTATGTCTGAAGCTCAGGCGGCCCCCAGTACGCATGATCTGTGTTACCTTCACCAAACTGGTAATAGAACGTGGTTTTGTTTGGGAAACACTTCAGGAAGTAATCTGTGAAATGCTTGAGCACATTTAACAAATACTTGTCCTGGCCTTTAGCCACAAAGGTATCCTTAAACTCATAATAATCCCATGCTAAAGCCGAAGCTGAATAGCACTGTGGCAGGCCGAATTTGACATGGTCGCCGCAGTCATGGAAGCCTCCGGTCAAATCAAGTCCCACATCCTTCCCATCTTCAATATGGCATGGCCCACGCCATTTAATCCTGTTGTTCCCCGCATCAGGTCCGCACCAGCTTGCCTCATAGAAAAGAATAGACTTTGCAAACGCGTCTACGTAGTTGAAATTTGTCGCTGCCGCAGACACTGATAACTGAGGATTAATGCACGTCATGATATAGATTACCAAAAGGCATATGCTTACTTTTTTCATCATTATCCCCCCTAAATAACCGGATAATCGGATGATATTTTATTAAAGTGACCAGCAACAATTATTATATCACTCATGTTTATCGCGCCGTCCTTATTAAGGTCTATGCCTTCCTTGTAGTTGGCATTGCCGGTAGTAGCATTAAAGCATGTAGCAAATGCTATTATATCCGCCATGTTTATAACATTATCCTGAACTCCGTTTTTGGCTATATCGCCTGCCCATAAGTAGATTGGCGAACTAGCTGATCCTATTTCAAGGTTTTTGTTTACAACAACATTTTTTATATCCCTGGATAAGTAACTTTCCTTAGTAATTCTAACTGTATAGGTTTTGTCGGCAGAAACTCCGTTAATCTCAAAATAGCCGTTTTCATCTGTTGTCGCGTAATTACCTTCACCAAGCAGCTCCACCTTAAAGCCTCCCCTTATCTTTGCGGCGTTGGCCGATGAAAATGAAAAGTCGGGCTGAACATATCCTGAAATCTTGTATCCCGAAGGAGTGGGCTGTGTGATGGTAACAGGTTCAATTCCATATTTAAGAGCTCCATTTACATAAGCGGTAATTTTATTGTTGTCACCAAGTTCATCTGTCATATCGGAATTAATCGAGTAGTCATTAGTCTGGTCATAATTTGAATTACTTTGGATTCTAAAAGGTATATCTCCTGTACTTCCACCTGGAGCAAGCTTGCCGGCATCCTTTGTAAATCCGATTTCGCAATAGGTATCCGCGCTAGGTACAGGATTGTCTATATTGTGGAATTCCCCTGTCACCTTATCAGTTCCACAAACTGCATAATCGCATACAAAAGAATTCTCTTCGCTCCCGTCATTTGTAAACCAGTAACGAGCCTTTATATCCGATAAATTTATGGAATCTGTTCCGGTATTCTTAATATTTATTGTTGACCTTATTGTATTTTTAGTAGCGTCACCTAATCCGCACTTGTATGATAACTTAATTGAAGCGTTATTTAACGGGGTCACATTAGGGTTATTTGTCGGAGTGGGTGTCGGAACCAATTTGGGAGGTTCTTCTCCATACACCTTTACACCATTTAAATATACTGGGACATTTTTATTTATCGCATAAGTGTTTGTAACATTCTTTCTGCTATAGTCATTGGTTGGATCCCAATGAGTCAGGTAATTCTTGTCCTGTTTCGGTCTGAATGAAATTTGCAGCTCCCTGTCTCCGTATATTTTACTTCCGCTCCAATCCAATTCATAATAATATGTTCCGGAATCATCCCATTTGAAAGGCCCCCTGTATTTAATTGGATCCTGCTGCATGGAAACCTGTCCATCGTATTCAACAGCGAAAACC
>JAUZPS010000461.1 GCA_030705945.1 Bacillota bacterium | reverse complement strand
TACTCCTTGTCCCTTCCACAAAATCAGCCCCTAATGGAAATTTTAAGACTACATTTTACTATCTTTAAGCTATATAAAAAGCACTATTAATCTTACATTTGACGGAGCAAGATAACGAACGCTTTAACGTTATTTTGCGATAGGCAAATGTAAAAGATTAATTGCTTTTTATATATATAAGTTGCAATATAAAAAAATGGATGTACAATGTTTATTGCAAAATATATAGAGTAAGAGCCTAAGTCATAATATAACTCAACTTTCCCACTTTAAATTAAGCGGTCGCAAAAGTATTGATGCTGTGGAAAAGTTGAGTTTATAAATGTTTCGCCATTAATTCATGTTATTTGAAACATTATTGAACAAGTTTGCAATTTTAGGTCCTAATATAACCAACGCTGCAATAACCGCAACCGCTATTAAAGAAATAATCAAACCATATTCAACCATTCCTTGCCCTTTTTTGCTTCCTGTATACGCCTTTAGGTAATCAAAATACATTTTTAACATAATAAAATCCACCTTTCACTTAAATCAAGTTATTTTGTTTATTATTACGCCTTAAAGTTGTGAGCTGAAATTGTTTAAAAAATCGAGAATAGCGCTGCCGAGAGTTTTAACCGCAACCAGAACCGCTAAAGCCATTAATACAAGTAGGAAACCATATTCAACCAGACCCTGTCCCTTATTTGATTTGCGAGACTTATCTATTAGTTTATACAATAAATTCTTCACATTAATACCGCCTCCTGTTTGTTGCGGTTCTTATATTTTTATTATAAAACTGTTCAGCAATTAATTACATATGCCATAAGGACTCATTTGACAGGTATTATATACCCATAAAAAAAAGAATAGGCTATACTGCAAGCCTATTCTCTAGCGCTATAGCGCTATATTTACGAAGCTGATACTTTATCAGCTTTTCAGGTTATGTTTAAACGCGTAAATCGCAGCTTGTGTCCTGTCTGACACATTAAGCTTTTTAAATATATTAGAAACATGGTTTTTAACCGTTTTCTCGCTTATAAAAAGCTTCTTTGCTATTTCCTTATTAATGAGACCTTCAGCTATGAGTTCAATTACTTCAACTTCCCTTGAGGTCAGAGAATTTTCATCATCTTTGCCTTTTTCATGCATAGTGACCCTATTGAATTCTTTAACCAATTCCCTTGTCATATTTGGTTGTATGTATGATTCTCCATCCGATACTGTCCTTATCGCTTCTATAAGAACCGAAGCTTCCGCGTCTTTTAGCACATATCCTTCCGCGCCTAATTGAAGAGTTTTAAAAAGATATTCCCTATCCTGATGAATAGTAAGAACAATAACTCTGAATATTTCTTTTTCCTGTTTTAACTCTTTAATTGCCTCCAACCCATTCATTCCTGGCATGTTAATATCCATTAGAATAACATCGGGCTTGACTTCTTTTGCAAATTTTACAGCTTCCTCTCCATTTGAAGCCTGTGATACAACTTCAATGTCGTTTTCAAGCTCTAAAATCTGTTTTATTCCCTGCCTAACCATCAAATGATCGTCTGCAATAAGAATCTTAATTTTTTTCATCCGCATCCCCCTCTTTTTGCGCTAAAGGTATCATTACGCTTAGACGGGTGCCAAAACCAGACCGAGAATTTATTTCAAACTCTCCTTCTAAAAGTTCAACCCGTTCCCTCATGCTAAAAAGTCCAAAACCGCCATCAATATCATCGTGTCTTACCTTAATGTTTTCCGAATCAAAGCCAATTCCGTCATCACTAACGGATAGAATAAGTTTATCCGGTAGAAACTCAATATTAATTGTCGAGTTCTTTGCTTTTGCGTGCTTCTTTATATTATTCAAGGCTTCCTGGGCTATTCTAAAAACAGTCAGTGAAATTACAGGCTTTAAGTTTGCGCAGCTTCCTCTTGACCTGAATATAACCTCTAATTGGTTCTCTTCCTGGAAAGTCATTGCATATCTTTGGAGCGTCGGCACAAGTCCTAGGTCATCAAGTGACATGGGTCTTAAGTTATAAATAATTTTTCTTACATCTACCAGACTTTCTCTTACAATTTTTTTCAAATTCCGAAGCTCTTGTCGTGACTTTTCAATATCTACGTCTATTAATTTCTCGCAGATTTCCGCTTTTAAAACAACATTAGACATTGATTGCGCGGGACCGTCATGGATCTCTCTCGCAACTCTTTGCCGCTCTTCCTCCTGGGCTTTGATTATTCTTAAGCCCCAGACTTGTTTCTGCTGCAAGTCTTCTATCTGGCTTCCCAAATTCATAAGATCTCCGCATAAATAATCGAGAGCAACCCCAACATGAGCCATAAGATTATCGGCTCTCTGAACTGTTTTAAGGACATCTTTTATCCTTACTTCCAGATCATTCCTTCTTTTTATTAAATATTGTTCTTTTTCTCTTTTCACTGCTAGTTCTATACGTAAATTATCGGCTTTTTCGTAAGCTTGCTTTAGTTCCTCTTGTGTAAATTTTTCATAA
Organism: Bacillota bacterium; assembly: GCA_030705945.1. Lineage (GTDB taxonomy): Bacteria > Bacillota > Clostridia > Acetivibrionales > DSM-2933 > Pseudobacteroides. The sequence continues at coordinate 1,676 of JAUZPS010000461.1, read as the reverse complement.
TTCTTATTAGCCAGCATTAATTTTCTTCTGCTGTTATGAAGCTCCTTTTCAATATCTTCAACTTCGTTGATCAGCTCTAGCGTCTGTTGTTTTAAAAGATGAAGCTCTGACTCAAGATTTCTTGATTCCTTCCGGGCGCTCTCCGCTATATCACAAATCTCCTTTTTACTTCCATTTATAGCTTCAATGGCTTTTTTAACAATATCGTCCATTTTGACGACATCCAATTTGTAATTAGCCATACAGCCACCTCCTAAAGGATATTTAAGTAGCTTCATTTAGGTAGTATCAAAAAGAAAACTTCACAACTGGTCGTTTCAAAAACTTGATATAATGGGTTTTAGTCATATAAACTTGAACAAGGAATTTTTTGAAACGCCCTTATATAAGTTGCGAAAAAGATTTTTTGATACCATCTTATAGAGAATTATTGAATACACATTTAAGAATATGCGATTATCTTTCATAAAACTATTTATATATTCTACATTATTGTAAATAATTCCTCTGTAATCAAGGGTGTTGCAAAAAATTCCTTGCTAGAGCTTTGTATGATGAAAAATATCAATTATTAATCGTCGGACTTTAATACTGAATCATCCAGCGGTTATCTGTTCCCTTCTGAGCATTCATTTCTTTCATTGTCTTTATTATTGCGCTGCATAAGGCATCCGCTGCTTCCTGCCTGAAGGAACCTGAATCTAGTCTGTTTCTCTCGCCATAGTTTGAAATATATCCAATTTCAGCTATGATGGCAGGCATTTTTGTACGATGCAGAACAGAAAGATTTGGTCTTGCTATTGTGCCAATATTTACTGTATTAAGCCTTTTTACAAGAGCATCCTGTACTATCGCTGCAAATCTCTCTCCATTCATTTCTTTAGTTTCAAAACCTCCGCTCGGGCAATATAGCGTCTCGGTCCCTTTATAACCGGAGTCATCAGGCATATTATTGTTGTGAATGCTTATAAACAATGTACCTTCTCTCTCGTTGGCAAGGTTGGATCTCTCTCTTAACCCTACAAATATGTCTTTATCCCTGGTTAAGAGTATTTTTATCCCTTCTTTTTTTAAAAGTTGTCCTAACCTTAGTGAAATATCGAGGTTAACTTCCTTCTCATAAACCTGTCCACTGTATGTGCCTAAGTCTTCCCCGCCATGTCCGGGGTCTATAACAACCAATGCTTCAGTTGGGGCAGGCGTTGGTTTTATAGAGTTCAGCGCGGTAGGCGTGTTATTCATCATGGCTCCCGTCTGCAAAGCATTGGCTTTTTCACTGTAAGTCAAAGCCTCTGAGCTTAATACTTGTTTATAATACAAAACGGAAGTAAGTATAATAACGAATAAAACAGACAGAAGAACAATTGTTGACTTAAAAATAAACATAATTTTTTTACTGTATTTTATTTTCATTAGAATCACCCTATAGAAAAGTATCTTTTAATTGGTTTCTGTTTTTGATCACTTTGTTTATAATAAGCAGATTGAAAAAATTGTAACGAGTTGAGTTAGGGCGTTTCAAAAAATTCCTTGTTCAAGTTTATATGACGAAAACCCATTATATCAAGTTTTTGAAACGCCCAGTTGCTAAGTTTTTTTGATACTATATAAAAAGCAATTAATCTTTTACATTTGCCTATCGCAAAATAACGTTAAAGCGTTCGTTATTTTGCTCC
>JAUZPS010000460.1 GCA_030705945.1 Bacillota bacterium | reverse complement strand
TGCAATAAACATTTTACATCTATTTTTTATATTGCAAAATATATACCTTGTTTCATAAGTTACGAAAAGTTCATCTTTGATAGAAAAATGCAGACGCATTAACTGCATTTTAATGTAAAATCTTTTTCGTAACTTATATAGCTGCTATTTTGATATTTATATCATTTAATTTGTAGATGTATACTAATGCCATAAAATATTACAATATAAAACATACCTTGACAGGACATATTTATAACCTCAGATCTATATCAATAGTCACATAAAAAAATCATTAAAATTATGGTTTAATTCTTCTGTTAATAGGTATTAATATAATATGTTAAGCTTTTAAAATATAAACTAAAGGAGATTAAAATCATGTCAATTGATGTATATATTAATTTTAACGGAGACTGTCGTCAAGCGGTAAGCTACTACGCAAATGTTTTCGGCTTGGAAGAACCAAAATTTATGACCTTTGGAGATGCGCCGACAGACCCATCATATCCGATATCTGAGGAAACAAAGGGCCTGATAATGCATGCAAATCTGAAAATAAACGGGACTAATTTAATGTTTAGCGATGTTCCTAATGGGATGCCATTTGTAAAAGGAAATAATATAAGTCTTGTAATAAACAGCAAAAATATTGATGAAATAAAGTCCTTATTTAATAAATTAAAAGAAGGCGGATCTGTGAAAATGGAACTTCAAGAAACATTCTGGAGTAAATGTTATGGCTATGTAACAGACAAGTTTGGCATCCAATGGCAGTTAAGCCATGACAGTGGTACTATGGGAACATAACACGAAAAGGATAAGGAACTTTTCTTATAGATAACCAAATGTAAAATTAGTTTTATACTAGTTGCAGTTGGTTATCTATATTTGGAAAAATTCTCATCCTTTTATTTATTTGAAAGCCGGTAAGCAATGTTAAAGAGAAATATTTTTTATTGACCGTATAGTTGCCAGGTAGTGTTTTTCTTCCCTCATCATATGGTTAGGCGTTAAAGTCTTTAATGTTCCTAAGACTTTGCAATCAACCTTTAATCTCCAAAGTTTATCTAGATAGCATATAAATTCCTCGATTTTATTTACTACCTGTTGATTAAAATATTTTAACGCGCCATCGTCCAGACATGTCCTAAGCAGCATTTTTCCAAGCTCATCGGACTTTAATACCTGATAATTGAAACACTTCTCAAATCCTTGCGCTTCTTCAATAAGCTGCTTTTCTACCGGATCAAGATCGCTTGCAATAATTGCGGCGTGCCCGGCAGCATCGGGAAGCCAGACCTTAAATAGGTTTAAATTTTCGATCAATGGGCTTTCAGGCATATTGTATTTTATTTTACAAAGGGTTTTATAACAATCCATTGCTTCATTTATCATGTGATTATAGAATGTAGGAGGTAAACTCGCGCTTAGATTGCATTGAAGCAGGCTTCTGAGCAAAATCCTTTTAAAATTAATGAAGCTTACAAGTAAATTTATAAATCCATCCAAAATAGTATCTATTGAATACGCGACATTTGCGCCACCTAATTTTTTCAACTCTTCATGCAATGAAGCGAACATTTCTTTATAATAGCTCGCTCCCTTTATCGCTTCCTTCTCATTATATGACAATGAAGAAAGTATGAACTCCCCATGGTCTCGAAAAATTCCAGTCCAAAATATCAGTTCCTCCAATGGACTTAACATAAAATCTACTCCCTATAAAAAGTATCAATATATTATATAGGTTTCGCGCCACAAAGGTTACATAATTAGACAAATAGATAACCAAATGTAAAGTTTTATATCAGTTCGCTTCGTGGATTTCGCTGCGCTTCATTGCTCGAACAAGCAGCCATGAAAGCCCTTTTCCATCTGTCTAGCTTAACTAATAAAACTAATTTTACATTTGGTTATCTATCAATATAATCTATAATTGATTTTATGTTCCTTTATTAAAAGAATTAAAAAATGTATCATCATATGAATAAGACTGAGCCTCATAAGCTTTTAAAGCTGAATCAAAAGCGCTCTTCTGCGCGCTTGTCAATGAAGCGCTATCATTATCCACGGCGGTATTATCTGCCAAACCTCCATGCGCCTTTCTATCAGACTCAAACACGCTTTTAATTGCGTTTAGCTGATCTTTTGTTATCGTTCCGTCATTTACGAGACTATCAAGAGGATCGGCTGTTGGCTCCGACTTTGCTTCAAATGGCTTAAAAGCATTTTGCAGAGTACTGAGTATCTTATTCTTCTGGTCCGAATTAATAGTCCCATCTGCTACAAGACTATCGAGATCGCTTGAAATTGGGTCCGGCTTTCCATCACCTTTATCTTGTGAAAATGGCATATGATGCATTCTGTGAGATCCTTTTGTCGCTTCAAAAGCGCTTTTTACAGCAGTTCCCTGTTCCTTAGTGATAGTTCCGGCTTCAACTAAGCTGTCTAGAGGACTCTTAAATGTGTTTGTTGTGTTCGCGCCATTAATTCCGTCAGGCTGAGAATTAAAAGCCATCCTAGAAGTTTCAAATGCATCTTTAATAGCTTTTTCTTGATCCGACGTTATTGTCCCCGATTCAACAAGACTATCCAAAGGCCCTTTGGGTTTATCAACCTTTGAGTTTTGTGAAGAATCATCTGTTAAATTTAATAATTGCTGAGCCATATCACTATCCTGAGCTTTTTTCCCATGATGCGTCTTATGGTGTCCATGCGCCGCTGATGTACCGGTATTATACTTGTAATCGTAGTTTGAAGAAATGTTCATTGTTTTGCCCCCTTAACATGCCTCCCTGCATTTATTATTTCCTACAGTATTTATCGTCTCATAACTAATAATAAACTGTGGCAACATTGCGGCAAAAAAACTTTATATCTTCAACACATGAACAGAATCTTCATAATTTAACTTCATTAGCCTATGTTTTCTAAGAACTCAGAACTCTTTTCCACGCATCCGACACATGAAAGCTTCTTCAATCCTCTAATATTAGAGCATTCCAAAGCTCCTGCATGATCTAAAAAGTATTTCTTTAATTCATCAGCTTTATCTTTATCAACCCTCTCAATGATTGATTTGACCGCATAATATGCTCCACAGACTCCAGCGGGAGCTCTACCTCCTCCAAAGGCTCTAAACGATTCTACCAGCTCATCATCAAGATTAAATTTATCTTTAAACGCGCTTACAACTGACTGAGCGCAATTCATCCTTACACATCCGCCTTGCCCGATATAATTATTCTTTGCTTTAATAACTGACATCTTTTTACCCTCCATTTGTGATATAGTGTATTGCTACATACCCTCATAGGGTATACAAGCATTATAGTATATCTCAATTCATCTGTCAATCTATATATTCTAATATTAGGATATATACCTTGATTTATAAATAGTGAAAAATTCCATATATTCAGATAGTCAACTCTATCTATAAACTAATAGAACATACTGCTTATATTTCATAATCTACAACTCTTCTCTCAGATCTTGCCTCTAATATAAAAGGCATGACAGCTTTATGTTCAGGATGCTTCTGATAATTATCAACGGCGCTTCTTGTCTCAAACTCCGAATACAACACCACATCTGAGCTGCTATCGGTACCTGAATAATCGATGCCAACTTCAATCTTCGACATGCCTGGAATTTTACCATTTAAAGACTCAAGCATGCTTTTTATTAGTTGAGCATTTTTTTGCTTTGAATTCCCATGAGCTGAATCTTTCAATTTCCACATTACGATATGCTTAACCATATTTAATAACCTCACTTTTGGTTTAAAATCTAATTTATGTTACAAATTGATACAGATTATATATATAAAAAGCACTATTAATCTTACATTTGACGGAGCAAAATAACGAACGCTTTAACGTTATTTTGCGATAGGCAAATGTAAAAGATTAATTGCTTTTTATATAGCAGTACAAAAAAAAAAACTTGTATACTTAGCGTTTCAAAATGCTGAATTATTTAATCGCATAAAAGCCCGCTTGCATATATGAATACCAAAACAGCTCTACTGATGAAAATCCAGTTTTTCTAAGGAGTTCAATATACTCTATGATAGTGATCGGAAAAAACTCTATTCCAAATCTATCAACATGCTTTTGGGCTTCTTCTTCAGTCTTGCCGCTTTCCATCTGAAATTTCTTCCATCTGTTCTTGCCTATCCTTACACCTTCATCAG
>JAUZPS010000046.1 GCA_030705945.1 Bacillota bacterium | reverse complement strand
ACAACCTGACCTGGTCCTATATCTATAAACGTATCAATGTTATTTTCTTTCATAAAACTCATGCTTAACTGCCATTGCACAGGACTAATGAGCTGCTCAAATAACTCATCTTTAAGCGCTACAGCATCTGTCAAAGGTCTTCCTGTAACGTTTGAAACTACAGGCCAGCTTGGTATATTAAAACTTATCGCTGTCAGAATTGACTTAAACTCCTCTGCGGCCTCTTTCATCAACGGACTATGGAAGGCGGCGCTTACATTGAGTATCTTAACCTTACCTCCCAAACCGGATAAAACCTCTTCAGCCTTAGAAACGGCTGCTTTATGTCCAGAAATTACAATTTGATCGGGGGCATTGTTATTGGAAACGACAACAAAAGAATCATCCGAAGATATTTTCCGGCAAGCATCCTTTATTTTAGATTCTTCCAATCCCATAACTGCGGCCATCCCGCCTTGAGAAGCCTTTGACATCAATTCTCCTCTTTTTCTAACAAGCTTTAATGCATCGCTAAAACTTATAGCTTTAGCGCAAACCAAAGCTGAAAATTCTCCCAAACTATGACCTGCTAAAAAAGATGGACTTACTTCAGTAACTTTTCTAAAAACCTTAAAATTCGCCACACTCGTTGTTAATAAAGCAGGTTGAGCATTTTCGGTTTTTGTCAATTCAGTCAAATCACCGTCAAAGCACAAACTCTTCAAATCAAATCCCAGTACATCATTTGCTTCATCAAATAAATGCTTTGCTATTTTATAATCCTGATAAATATTTTTACCCATTCCAACATACTGGGCTCCCTGCCCTGGAAATAGTAACGCTGATTTATTCATATTGACTCCTTTTCTATATAAAAAGCACTATTAATCTTACATTTGACGGAGCAAAATAACGAACGCTTTAACGTTATTTTGTGATAGGCAAATGTAAAAGATTAATTGCTTTTTATATATATCAATCTTATTTTTTCTTTGATGACCTGCCTTTAAAGAAATTCATAATTTGCATCATTAAAGATGTCTTGGAGCCTTTACTTCTTTTACGAGCCAGAGTCCACCAATTCGGCGGTCCATGCTTTTCAGGCTCAACTGTCATGAAGCTCTCTTTATATGAACTCAGCATTTTAACAAACAATGTGTATGGTATGCTGACTGTCATATCTTTGGGTTCAAGAAAAGGCCTTCCTGTAAGATCATAAAAACCAACTTCAACAACTTCCTTACCGTTTATCTTATTCATCATTGGCCAGGCAAATATACTGGAACATCCTGAGGCATAATGAGTTTCAACAATGTTTTCACTGTCGCTTGAAAATCTTGCAAGTGTTACCAAGCCAGCTAACAACTCAGGATTGACAACAAAGATTACAAGTTCGATGTCAACTTTCTTATCCAAAGCATTTTCAAGACGATCAAATATTAGATATTTGCCTTTTGGGATACGACCTTCAAGAGGCTTACTGAAATAACGGGCGGCATCTTCTGGTCTTCTTACATAACGTTCGCCTTTATTGAAGCCAGGGACGCCGGTAGATAGGTAATAGTGATTAAAACCGCAAAGCTTTTGGGCAAATCCGAATGCGAATTTACAACCGCCGCAACCAAAATTGTCAGCATCAAATGAAGAAGGGACGCCATTTTTTAAAGTTCTTATCAGATAGCTAAAAACGCACCTATGCTGTTCAGCATTGACTATCTCCACTTTTCCGCTTGTAATTTCACTGATATCATCGCAATCAATACAAAAGCCGCCTTTAGGACCAATAGTTTTGACGGGCTTCTCATTAGTATAATATACCGCTAAAGGGGTCTTGCATGGATTTAATAATTCCATGAGCCCTTTAAAGTCCGCAACAAGATTACTATTCAATTGCTACTCCCCCTAATCAATTCACCACCATATTTTGCATGATAAAAATCAACAATTATTAACAATTATCAACAAAAAGATTATAATTTATATATGTTTTTCTTGTCAATAACTATTATTGAAAAATTTAATAAATTAACCTGTTTTTAACACTTAATGCATCTTATTTCATTATACGCAATATATTTACACCAGAATATAACACACATTTGAAATCTTGTCTATTAGTTTTTCTTTTTATTTAAAAATTTTGTCAGTTTGTTAATTTATTATTAATATTTGGTTATATTTTAAAAAAATTTCTTGACAGTAAAGTAAATTCTGTGATACTTTTATGCATAAAGAAAACGGAAAATATTGACTTATTATTACACGATTTGCTTAAAACTCATTTCTTCAGTGTTTGAAATTAATGTAGGGAATTTATTTAGATATTTTGAGCTAAACATTTTAAATCCATTTTTTATATTGCAAAATATATACCTTGATTCACTTGATTACCACCCAAAATTTCTTTAAGTTTATTTAGGGCGTTTCAAAAAATTCCTTGTTCAAGTTTATACGACGAAAACCCATTATATCAAGTTTTTGAAACGACCAGTTGCTAAGTTTTTTTGATACTACCTTATACATTGCGGCTTAATAAATGGTTATGTTCACAACCATTATTAAAATAAATCTATAATTTTATAAAAGAAAGTGAAAAGCTATGAAACATTCAAATTACGAAAAAGAGCAAATCGCCATTATTGGCATGGGTTGTCATTTACCCGGTGGTATACTCTCTCCTGAGGATTTTTGGCAACTGTTATTAAATAAAACAGACGCCATAATAGAAGTACCTGAAACGAGATGGGATAAACGTCTATTTTTCGATCCTGATAAACAAAAATCAGGAAAAACATATGTAATTCAAGGCGGCTTTTTAAGGGAAGACATTACGATGTTTGATTCTATGTTTTTCGGAATTTCGCCCAGAGAAGCCCCAAATATTGATCCCCAGCAACGAATGCTCCTTGAAGTGACATATGAGGCGATTGAAGATGCGGGACTTCAGCTCGAAGCATTAAGAGGAAAAAATATTGGCGTGTTTGTAGGCGGCTTTTTTCTTGACTTTTTCCTGACGCAATTTAATCCCTTGAACCGCGATGGTATTAATATGCATACTGCTACTGGTTTTTCATTGGGTAACTTGTCTAACAGATTATCTTATACATTTGATTTCAAAGGTCCTAGTTTAACAATTGATACAGCCTGCTCCTCATCCCTTGTGGCATTACATTATGCCTGTCAAAGCATCTGGAACAATGAAAGTTCCTTAGCTGTTGTCAGCGGCGTACATATCATGCTTCGTCCCGAGTCGTTTATAAGCGTCTCAAAGGGTGGTTTTCTATCAAGACATGGAAGATGCAAATCTTTTGACATTGACGCTGATGGATATACCCGAAGCGAAGGAGCGGCATCTGTCATATTAAAACCATACAGCAAGGCGTTAGCTGATGGAGACCCAATTTATGCCTTGATAAGAGGCACAGGCGTTAACCAGGATGGACAAACACCCGCAATAACCATTCCAAACGGAGAATCCCAGGAAGCTCTCATCAGAAAAGTATGTTCTATCTCAGGAATAAACCCAACTGACATACACTATGTGGAAGCTCATGGAACAGGAACTCAGGCAGGAGATCCTGTTGAATTAAAAGCTATTAATTCCGTATTGTCATGCGGCAGAACTGAAAAAGAAAAAGTTTTAGTTGGTTCTCTAAAATCCAATCTAGGCCATATGGAAGCTGTCGCCGGTGTCTCGGGTTTAATAAAAACAGCCCTTTGCCTTAAAAATAAAATGGTTCCTCCAAACATACATTTTAACACTCCTAATCCCAAATTGGACTATGAAAACCTATCGCTCAAAGTTCCAACTGAGACAGAACTTCTTCCTAATGATAAATTATCCTTCGCTTCTGTCAACAGTTTCGGGTTTGGGGGCACCAACGCTCATGTTGTTTTAGAAGAAGCTCCCAAAAATGAAGTAAACATCAATAATGAATACCAAAACCCTTCCCTTTCAATATTGCCATTATCGGCTAGAAGCGAGGAAGCGCTAAAAGAGCTGGTATTAAAATATAAAGATTTTATTAAAGCAAACAATAATTCAATGCGTGATATTTTATATTCAGCGGCTAAACGAAGAAGTCATCATCATATCCGTTTGGGAATTGTCGCAGAATCTAATAAAAAAACCATTGAGCTTTTAGAAAGTTTCGCTGACAATGAACTTGTAAAAGGTATCGTGTCTAATATCGCCGATATAGACAATCCGCCAAAGATTGCTTTTGTATATACTGGAATGGGACCTCAATGGTGGAAAATGGGGCGCGAGCTAATGCAAAGCGACCCTCTATTTAGAGAAATTCTTGAAAAATGCGACTCGATATTCAAAGGCTATTCAGGCTGGTCGATCCTTGAAGAGATGCTTAAGGATGAAAGAGACTCAAGGATGGAAGAGACTCAAATAGCTCAGCCCGCCAACTTTCTGATACAGACAGCATTAACTGAACTTCTAAAGAAATTCGGAATCGCGCCTGATGCTATTGTAGGTCATAGCGTCGGCGAGGTAGCGGCAATGCATTCTTCAGGCGCTCTATCTCTTGAGGACGCTATACTGGTTAGTTACCACCGCAGCCGTCTTCAACAGGATATTGCCGGTCAAGGGAAAATGCTCGCGATAGGGTTATCGGAGACTGACGCGTTAAAGCTGTTGACATCATTTCCAAAAGTATCAATAGCCGCTATAAATAGTTTTAATTCTGTTACCCTTGCTGGAAAAGAGAATGATCTCTTAGAAATATCAAAAATACTCGAAGAAAAAGAAGTGTTTAACAGAATGTTGAAAGTTGAAGTTCCTTATCATAGCTTCCTGATGAATCCTATAGAACAGGAACTGATGACTTGTTTACAATCACTCAAACCCGTAAAAGAAAATATATCAGTATATTCAACAGTTACAGGCGACAGAATTAATGGAGAATCTGTAGACGCCAATTACTGGTGGAATAATGTTCGTCAACCGGTGCGGTTTGCAAAAGCGCTAACTAAAATGATTGAAGACGGCTATACTGTTTTTGTTGAAATAGGACCTCACCCAGTGTTAAAAAATTCAATAAAAGAATGCATGCTAAATGCCGGTATCAAGGGTATAAGTCTCCAGACGCTTAATCGCGGCGAACCTGAAATGATTACTTTTTACGAAACTCTCGCTAACTTTTATACAATTGGAGTCAACTTGGATTGGGATCAATTCACGCAAGGCGGTAAATTTATTCAATTACCCCGTTACCCTTGGCAGCATGAAAAATATGAATGGAATGAAACCCCTCTATCAATAGAAGATCGTCTGGGCCTTAAGGGGCACGCTTTTTGCAACAAGAAAACACCTTCGCCTAACATTTCTTTTGAGGTCGAATTAAATCAGTATCTTTTTCCATTTCTGAAGGATCATAGAGTTCAAAATACAGTAGTCTTCCCAGGCGCGGGCTATGTTGAATCCGGTATAGCTTTATCAAATCAGGAAAAGCCCGACTCTACTATGTGTTGTCTTGAAAATCTGAAGTTTCATAACATGCTGATGATTGATGATAAGGATATACAAAATCTTAATATATATATTGATCCAAAGACACGGGATTATGGAGTATACAGCAGGATCAAGAACAGTTCTAGCTGGCTGCAGCATGCCAGAGGCAGGATACTTCCCGAGCCTCTCCTTACAAATAGGGATAATTTGCCACCAATTTCTCAATTAAAGTTAAATTGCGATGAAGACTTAAATGTCGAAAATTTCTACAAAGACCTTGATCGTTTAGGCTTGCAGTACTATCCATATTTCAGAACTGTTAAGAAAATTTATAGAGGCGATAAAAATATCCTCGCTCGAATTGAAGTTCATGAATCAATTGAAGATATACAAAACTACTTCTTACATCCAACATTGCTAGATGGCGGAATACAAACGTTGGCTGCTCTATTTGACAAACTTGTAATTCCAGTAAAAATCGGAAGCGTGAATTTCTATAGCTCCCCAGGATCAAACTGCTGGAGCTATCTGGAAATAACCGACACTACACAAATTTCTATTACAGGTAATCTTTATTTGATAGATGAAAATGGCAGAGTATTTGCTGAGCTTCTTGATCTGGAGTGTCAAAGAGTTCCCATAGATGAAAGCTGGAAAAATCAGATTCTTGATTCATGGATTTATGACATCAAATGGGAAGAAACTCAGATGCCGGATCATTCAACATCAGGCTCTTATTGGTTGATATTTGCAAATGAAAGCTCAAAAACCAGATATATAGCAGAAAGTCTTACAAACAGCAATCAGCAATTTAAACTTATAGATCTTGGCAAAGATTATTCAAACGTAAATAGTTATGAAGCAATTTCTGATATTACAAAGGACTTAAACGGTAAAAAAGTAACCCATATTCTATATTTAGCAGACCTGCAAGCTACTGATGATAAGTCTTCTGTAATAACTGATACAATTAACGCGAGTATGCCTATTATCTACTTAGTCCAAGCCTTTTCAAAAATTCTTGAAGAAGAAAGCCTTAAGATAGGTATAGTTACGCTCAACGCAAATCTGGTTACTGGAAATGAGGTTAAATATAACCTTTTAGCAGGAAGTCTACTTGGAATGAATCGGCTTATTAATAATGAGCATATGAATATTTTATGTAAGAATATCGACATGGATGAAATAGCTGATACGTTCTCCGGATCATTAATTATTAATGAAATGTTATCTGAAAACAGCGATGATGATATTGCGTATAGATCTGGCGCAAGATATGTTAAGCGCATTGACCATACATCGATAGGCAAGGATCAGAAAGATCAGAATAACCAAATTGTATCAGCAGATATTACTCCCGTAGAGCTTATAGTTGGTATGACGGGAAATCCCGACAGTTTATATTACCGCGAAATGTCAAGAACAATGCCTACGCATGGCGAAATGGAAATACAAGTTCATGGATGCAGCTTATATTCTCAGGATGCAGCTGAAATAATGGGACGAATTCCTCCACGAACTGTATATACTCCTGAAATGAATCAAGCTCTTGGGGTAGAATGCCACGGTGTTGTTACTAATATAGGGCCGGATGTAGCCGGATATCATATAGGCGATGAAGTAATCGCATTTGTTGGAAATGGATGTATCAAATCTTTTATAACGGTAAATCAGAATGATTATATTATGGCTAAGCCAAAGCTTCCTAGTTCCAATGCTTCAATAAATGTAATTCCATTTACGGCTGCAGTATATATATTGGAATATATTTGTCATATAGAAAAAGGAACAAAGATATTAGTTCACAATGCCGCAAGCGATATTGGACAGGCTATAATCCAATTGGCTCAGAAGAAAGAGGCTGATATTTTTGCAACCGCAATTAATAATGATCAGATTGACTATCTTAAGTCCATTGGAGTTAGCCATGTTCTTGACCTAAATTCATTTGAATTTATCAATAAAATACTGGACATTACTGATCAATATGGCGTTGATGTTATCATTTCAAACCTTTCAGGAGAAAAAAGGACCCAAAGCTTAAAATTGCTTGCTCCTTATGGCAATTTTATACAGTTTGGCAAAACCGATAATTCCGATGAAATCAAGATTTCAAATCCAATATTAAGCAAGAATATTACCATTTCAACAGTTGATATTGACAGCTTATATAAAAACAAGAGAATTGGTAATGGGATATGGAATAAGGCGCATGAATATTTATCTTTTGGATATTTAAGACCAATACCAATGAAAACATTCGATGCTCAGGATATTGGCAAAGCGCTAGACACAGTTGTTCAACCGGAGCATATCGGCGGCGTTTATTTAAATATAAAAGACTCAAAAGTTATACTTAAATCTGAAAATAAAAAGGAGCTTATAAAGCCTGACTCAACTTATCTGATCACTGGAGGAACGCGAGGCCTCGGACTTGAAATCGCTAAGTGGCTTGTTTCAAATGGCGCCGACAACCTTGTATTATTAAGCCGGTCAGGAGCGGAAAGGCCCGAAGCCAAAGAAGCAATTTCATCCTTTGAAAAATCAGGAGTCAATGTAATTGTTAGAGCCATTGATATATCTGATTTTAATTGCGTCGAGAAGTTAATAACCGATATATCGGCTTCACTGCCGCCTATAAGGGGAATTTTCCATGGCGCAATGGTTTTGGACGATGGTTTTATCGTTGATATGAATAAAAACAGGTATGAAAAAGTCATGCTCCCGAAAGTTGCAGGAGCCTATAATTTACACGTGACAACCCTTAGCCACCCGTTGGATTTCTTTATATCCTTTTCTTCCATCGCTACATTGATCGGAAACACCGGACAGGTAAACTATGTGGCTGCTAATTCCTTCCTTGAATCATTTTCGCGCTATCGAAAATCGATGAATTTACCTGCAACAACAGTTAATCTTGGCGTGCTTAGCGAAGTCGGAGTAACCTCCCGTAATAGCGATGTATTAACGCTTCTAGAGCAATCAGGCATTAGCGGTATGAGTGTCGAACAGGTATTAAGTTCTCTTGAGATCATAATGGAACATAAACCAATTCAAGTTGGATTATTTAAAGTTGATTGGAAAAACTGGTCTCAAAAAAATCCGGGAACAGCTAAATCTTCAAGATTCAATAAATTAGTTTCATCAAATCCTGAAGAGGAAGAGATCCCTGAACATTTAAAAATTCATCTGGAAACCATGATAGATATGGATTCCGAAGGAAGAAATAATTACGTGGAAAATCTTCTGGTCAAGGAACTTGCGGCTGTATTGCGGTTGTCTGTTGAAAAAATCAATAAGAAAAGACCGGTTATGGACCAAGGAATTGATTCCTTAATGACTGTTGAATTAAAGAGTCGCTTCAGCGAGTTATTCGCAGCGCCTTTATCCACTACATTATTTTTTAACTATCCAACAATAGAAAAGCTTGCTGAGTACTTCTTAAAAAATGTCATTAAATTTGACATTTTACAAAAGGAAACGACTTCAAATGAAGATGAAAATGAATCAAGTACATTAAATGATCTTGAGGAATTATTAAACCGAGTTAATGACAAGGATTAATAATTCAGGAGGACTTACTTATATGTCAAAAATAGAAGAAAAATATGAATTGGCGTTAAAAAAAGCCACAGAAACTATTATTAAGCTTGATGGCGAAATAAAATCATTAAAAAAGCAGGATCCTATTGCCTTAATCGGGATGGCTTGTCGCCTTCCCGGCGGGGCAAATTCGCCTGACGAATTCTGGTCCCTTTTGTCAAACGGAAGGGAAGCTGTGACCCAAATCCCAAAAGACCGCTTTGATATTGACTTGTACTATGATCCGGACAAAGACGCTAACGACAAAATTTATACCAGATATGGAAATTTTCTAAATTGTCCAATTGACGAATTTGATCCGTTATTTTTTGAAATTTCACCCATCGAAGCGGGAAGTCTTGATCCTCAGCAGCGTTTATTATTGGAAGTAAGTTGGGAAGCATTTGAAAACGCGGGTATCAACCCTCTAAAATTAAGAGGTTCCAAAACCGGAGTATTCATTGGTTATATGGGTAATGAATTTCAGAACCTTTTACTTGAAACCAGCAGCGAGCTAACCGCCTATAGCGCTACAGGAGTATCGCCATTTGCGGCATGCGGACGTATTTCTTACTTCTATGATTTCCATGGTCCGTCCATGGCTATAGATACCGCATGTTCATCTTCCCTAGTCGCTCTTCACAATGCTTGCGGAAGCTTGCAGAATAAAAGCTGCGACCTGGCTTTAGTTGGCGGCGTAAATTTGATATTGATACCACAATATTTCATGGCGCTTTGCCGCCTTAAAGCAATTTCTGTTGATGGAAAAAGTAAAAGTTTCAGTTCTCACGCAGATGGATACGGAAGAGGAGAAGGATGCGGTTTTGTTATCGCAAAACGTCTATCAGACGCCCTTCGCGACGGTGATAACATAATCGCGGTTGTAGAGGGAACGGAAGTCATGCATGATGGAAAGAGCAACGGCTTGTTAGCTCCAAACGGACTTGCTCAGGAAAAGCTTATCAGATCCGCGTTGACCAAAGCCGGCGTCGCGCCATCCGATATCGATTATGTGGAAGCTCATGCGTCAGCAACGCCGCTAGGCGACCCAATAGAAATTGATTCCCTGAATAATGTCTATAGTAAGGATAGAAAAGAAACCTTATTGGTAGGTTCAGTAAAATCAAACATAGGCCATCTTGAGGCATGCGCAGGAATTGCCGGACTGATAAAATTGATACTCAGCATAAATAATGAAATGATTCCTCCAAGTATTAACTGCTCCGAATTAAACCCGGAAGTTTCTTGGAACAGTATCCCTTTAAAGATTGTAACTGACCCGACTCCGTGGAAACGCAGGGAGAATCCCCGAATCGCCGCTCTAAGCTCCCTCGGATTGGGCGGGACCATAGCTCATGTTATTGTAAAAGAACCTCCGGTTAAATCAATGGCTTCGGAAGACTTAATCTCAAACAATATTCTGACCTTGTCGGCCAGAAGCGAAGCGGCTCTTACCGAAATGCTGAAAAAATATCACAGTTATATATTAAGTACTTCCGAAGCTCTAGCTAATATTTGCTATACCTCAAACATAAGCCGATCGCATATGCCTGTCAGGGCAGCTTTTACATGCGGTTCAAAAGAAGAATTGCAAAAAAAGCTGCAAGCTTTGATTGATAAAGACAATAAGCTTCCAACATTAAATATTCAAAATCAATCTATAGTATTTCTTTTTACAGGACAAGGATCGCAATATCCTTCAATGGGTAAAGACTTGTATCTGCGATTTCCTGTATTTAAAGAAGCAATAGATATATGCGATAAATTGTTCATTGAGCATATTGACAAATCAATTGTTGATCTATTGTATTCCGACAACAGCAATCAGGAAACTCTTGATAGAACTATTTACACTCAACCAGTAATTTTTTCTGTTGAATACGCGCTTTTTAAACTGTGGGAATCTTTTGGAATAAAGCCCTCCTATGTGATAGGACATAGCATTGGTTCTTATTGCGCGGCGTGTATTGCGGGAGTCATTAGTTTAGAAGACGCTGTAATGCTTGTTGCTTCCCGGGGCAAAATTGTTCAGTCCCTCCCCGATATCGGTATGATGGGGACGTTGATGACCAATGAAGAAAATGTCATATCCTTGATACGCGATTCGGGCTTTAGCGACGTTTCAATTGCCGCTGTAAACAACCAGGAAATTGTTACTATATCAGGAATAAAGGAAAGCGTTGAAAAAATTCTTGCCAAAGCTAAGGAAAATAAAATCTTCGTTGAACGCCTTGCAATTTCTCACGCGTTTCATTCACCTTTGATAAAACCCGCTCTCCAAGAATTTAAGCAGGTTCTGTCAAAAATTACATTCTCAAGACCTAAAATTCCACTGATATCGGATCTAACAGGTAAAAAAGCTGAGCCCTCTGAAATAATGTCTCCAGAGTACTGGCTCAACCATATTACAAATCCTGTAAGATTCTATGACGCAATAAAAACCATTGAAAAAGAAGGCCCGCAAATATTTGTGGAAATAGGAGCAAAAGCAATATTATCAGGTTTTACACAAGAGAGCATTGATAAAAAAGATATACTTTGCCTTCCATCGCTAAGGGACAGCAAGCCTCCTTGGGAGCAAATGTCAAGCAGCATTATATTACTCTATAAGTTCGGGATCAATCTAAACTGGGATGCCATTTGGGGATATAAAAAATTAAAAAGATCAATACTCCCTAATTACCCATTTCAGAAAAAGAAATTCTGGTTCAAGCAATCAGAGAGTCGAGATACAAATTTGCTTTTACAAAACAATCAATACTATCACACCCAAAATAGTCAGAACAATCAGATGAAAGTTAATTTTAATGAGCGCGGAATGGAGGCGCAGAGTATGGACAGTAAGCTTTTGGAGAACGAATTAAAAACATTAATAAATGAAATATCGGGACTTGAGATTGCCGAAATAGCTTCTGATACGGATCTATTTACATATGGCTTTGATTCTTTGATGTTAGTTCAGCTTAGAAACAGGATTGAGAAGAAATATAAAGTAAACGTTACTCTCAATAAATTTATGACTGATTTGAGGTCTGTCAAAATAATCGCGGATTATTTAAATGAAAAAATGCCTAAATCAGTTCAACATACAGTTTCTGATATTTCCACTCAAAAGCCATTGTTATCCAATAATAATTTATCGACTATAATCCCATCTGACAAATATTTGGCAAATTCAGCGCAACCGCAGCTAGATGGCAGTTTACAAGGAATTTTTAACCAGCAGTTGCTAGTTATGCAGATGCAATTGGACACATTATCCAAATTTACCGGCGGGACGCCTTCAAACGGGCCATATCCTGAAAGTCGATACCAGCAAGTTCCTTATGAAACATCAAAACAGGCTGAAACAAACGCAAAAAACGAATCAACGGAACCAGCGTCATTTACGCTGAGAGCTATGAAATTTGATGATGATCCTTTTACTTATGATCAGAAAATTTTTGTTTCAGATCTTGTTAAGCGTTATAACTCCCGCACTCAAAAATCAAAGGAATTTGCGCAAAAAAACAGAGCTTTTCTTTCTGATTGGATAAGTTCTTTAAATTTCAGAATGAGTTTCAAAGATTTGATATACCCAATTCAATCATCCCATTCTAATGGTTCAAGAATCTGGGATGTAGATGGAAATGAATATATAGATATGGCTATAGGCTATGGCGTCAATTATTTTGGAAACAGACCTCAGTTTATTATCGACGCAGTTGAGGCTCAGCTTAAGGAAGGTTGGGAGCTAGGCCCACAGACTGATTTAGCGGGTGAGGTCTCATCCCTTATATGCGAGCTTACGGGAGTAGAACGGGTTGCCTTTTCAAATACAGGATCTGAAGCTGTTATGACTGCAATAAGAATCGCAAGAACAGTAACTCAGCGAAGAAAAGTCGTTATATTCAAGGGGGCTTTTCATGGAAACAGTGATATCGTTCTTGGCGTTACAATTGGAGGAAAGACTATACCATCTTCCCCAGGCATTATGCAGGGCGTTGTTGAAGACCTGATAGTATTGGAGTATGGAGTTCCCGAAACTTTAAGCAAGATACGCGAAATAGGAAATGATCTTGCCGCTGTTTTAGTCGAACCGGTTCAAAGCAGAAATCCGGAGCTTCAACCAAAAGAATTCCTGCATAACTTAAGAGCATTGACAGAAGAAATGGGTACCGCGTTGATATTTGATGAAATCATTAATGGCTTTAGGATTTGCCAAGGAGGCGCCCAAGCCCACTTCGGAGTCAGAGCGGATATTGTAACATACGGTAAAATAATAGGCGGAGGATTCCCAATTGGAGTAATTGCTGGAAACGCTAAATATCTGGACGCAGTAGACGGCGGTTGGTGGCAGTATGGAGATGACTCATTCCCTGATAAAGAGGTTACTTCTTTTGCGGGCACCTTCTGTAAGCACCCGATATCAATGGCAGCATGCCGCGCGGTGCTTCTCAGAATTAAAGAAGAGGGCCAAGCCTTGCAAAACCGCGTAAATTCTTTGACTGCCAATACCGTAAATATTCTTAATAATTATTTTGAAGAAAATGACGTACCGTTGAGAATAAAATATTTTGCGTCTCAATTCAGGTTTGACGGATACGGCGGCCTGGATCTTCGCAAATTGCCTATAGAAATCGAATTGTTTTTCTATCTGCTAATAAATCGCGGAATATATGTTTGGGAAAAACGCATATGCTATTTCAGCGCGGCCCATACCAACGAAGACGCGGAAAAATTCATACAAGCGATAAAGGATAGCGTAGTGGAACTCAGAGCAGGAGGCTTCGAGTTTTCTTCCAAAAAAAAAACTCCTGAATCCCAATTAATAATTAAAAAGTTCGGCGCTAATTATTTTAGTATGTCTTCCTTTCAAAAGGGACAATTCATACTGGACAAAATGGCAAAGAATAGCCTTGCTTATCATATTTCAGGCGCGATGCTTGTCAATGGTCCCCTTGATGTAAAGAAAGTAAACTCAGTATTGGAGCAACTTGCTAAGCGTCATCAAATGCTTCGAGCAGGTTTTGAAATTATTGAAGGGAAACAAGCGCAAAAGATACATGATAATGTCTCTCTCGAAGCTATCTATAAAAAAGGCTCTGAAGCTGAACTTGACAAATACATAAAAGCATTCATCGCTCCTTTTGATCTTTCCCAACCACCTCTGGTTCGAGTTTTGGTGGTCGAGATCAATCCGGAAAAATTTCTGTTTGCGGTTGATTTTCATCATATAATTTCTGATGGCATTACTATGGGCATATTTGTTCAGGAATTTATCAGGCTGTATGAAGGCAAACCGGTGTTTCCGGTTGAGAAGAGTTATACCGATTATGTTCAATTGGAAGAGAACTATTTTTTAAACGAAGAATTTAATTCGCATAAACAGTTCTGGAAAGAAAAGTTATCAGGTGAAATACCCGAACTTTCTTTGCCAGCTGATTTTAAAAGACCTGATAAATTGACATTTAATGGACAAAGGATTTGCTTTTCAATATCCAAAGAGAAGACAGAACAATTAAAGTCTTTAGGTAAGTCTTCTGGGACAAGCCTTTTTATGATAATGTTTTCTTTATTTGATGTATTGCTTCAACGTTTATCAGGCTGTGAGGATATTATAATCGGAATTCCTATGTCTGTAAGGCTAGAACCTGGTTATGAAAACTGCTTTGGTCTCCTTACAAACTCCATACCATTTAGAACTAAACCCAAATCGCGTAAAAGTTATAACGAATTATTAAATGAAATAAAAGCTGAAACGCTAAACACTTTTGCGTATGGCAATTACCCATTTAATAATCTTGTTGAAGATTTGAAGTTAAAAAGGATACCCGGCAGAAATCCACTTTTTGATGTGATGTTCAGTTTCGAAAACGCTAATGATCAGGTTCTAAAAATTAAGGATCTGACATTTACAAATCATGAGTTTGAATTACAATATGTTACCTTCGATATTAATTTTGAATCCATGGAAAAAGAAGGACGTATTGATATTTATTTCAACTACAATTCAAACCTCTTTAAAAAAGAAACTATAGAAAAATGGATTGAATATTTTCAAAAGATTGTTGATACAGTTATTTGCGATAAGACAATTCAACTTGCAGATATAGAACTTAAAGATCAATATAAGTCGTCTCCAAAAATTCCATATGACTTAGTTGAACTAAAGTCCATAGAGGATACTTTACTTAAGTTTCCGGGAATACTTGAAGCTTCGGTTATTTCTGAAACTTCTAACAATGGAACTGTTAAGTTGATAGCGTTCTATACCACAGATTCTTCATTTGAACATGATTTAAAGGGTCTTAAATCTTTTGTTACCGAGAGATTTAAAGCTAGTGTTACGCCATCCATGTATATTAAGGTAGATGAGATACCAAAGCTCCATGATGGATCTATTGATCGTGAAGAATTGTTAAAAAAGTCGAATAAATTAATTAATCTACCAAAGCTTAATCTAAAAAATTAATTTTAAATTAAATATAGGAAGGGGCAAAAAAATGTCAGTTAAAACAGGAAGAGCTTCAGGTGTAGCAAATGTAGAAATTGACTACTCCAAATGTATTGCTTGCGGTAAATGCGCCGATATCTGCGGTGGCGGACTGGTAGGAGCCATATTTAAAGAGAATGGTAAAATGATAGTTGACCAAAAAAGGCATTTTGGCTGCATAGGATGTGGACAATGCATGGCAATCTGCCCGGAAAACTGTATTTCAGTTGAAGGAAGAACTATTTCCAAAATAGATGCTATTGATTTTGTAGAAGATCCTAAAGCATCGTATGAAGAGTTTTATAGCATGATTTCAGCTCGCCGAGCTAACCGTAATTTCCTTGAAAAGGAAGTTGAGCAGGAAATAATTGATAAGATAATAGATGGAGTTAAACAGGCTCCAATGGGGCTTCCCCCTTCTGATGTTGAAATTCTGGTTTTGAAAGGCCATTTAAAGGTACGGGAATTTGTTACAGATATAATTAATGCTATTGACCATCGCAAATGGATTTTTGGTCGAACTATGCGATTTTTCTTCAGAATTTTCTCTAAAGAGTTTTCTGATTTGTGCAGAACATACTTATATCCAACCGCATTATTTTACATAAGAGACCTTAAAGCAGGAAAAGACGGACTTTTATTTAACGCTCCTTTAGTGCTGTATTTTCACGCGTCGCGCTATGCTGATCCAGCTGACCCTTTTATTGCGGCTACTTATGCTCAACTAACTGCTGAATCGTTAGGTCTGGCAACCTGTTTTGCCGGCACCTCGTCTAACTTTCTCAAATATAATAGAAAATTAAAGAAAAAGTATGGGATTGGAATGAAAGATCACCATGGGATTGCTTTACTAATAGGATATCCCAAATACAAGTTTGAGCGCAGGCTTAGAAGATCTTTATCAAAAGTGCATTATTTTTAAAAAAGCTTTTACTTTTTAAATAAATTAAAATCAATT
>JAUZPS010000459.1 GCA_030705945.1 Bacillota bacterium | reverse complement strand
GATTTTACATTAAAAATATATATAAAAAGCAATTAATCTTTTACATTTGCCTATCACAAAATAACGTTAAAGCGTTCGTTATTTTGCTCCGTCAAATGTAAGATTAATAGTGCTTTTTATATAGTTAAGGTAGTATCAAAAAAATAACTGGTCAACTGGGCGTTTCAAAAACTTGAAATAATGGGTTTTCGTCGTATAAATTTGATTGAGCAGGATATGTAAAAGATGGAGAATGAGACATGATTAATAGTTTTATCTCCATCCATATATGATTAATAGAATTTATGTCATAATCCTCTTCGCGCCTAAGTAGTGACCGGCAAAATAACTGTTGCTAAGTTCGGATGTTGTTATAATTCCCTGACCTGAACTTGCATGCATAAACTCGTCATTTCCCAAATAAATCCCGACATGAGACGGACCTGCCTTGTATGTTGAAAAGAATACAAGGTCCCCGGGTTTTAAGGCGCTCTTATCCACCCATGTACCGCCTAGATATTGCTGATCTGCCGTTCTTGGCAACCATATGCTGTTCTGCTGCATTACATACTGCGTAAATCCGGAACAGTCAAACCCGGAAGGTGTAGTTCCACCCCAGACATATGGTACTCCATAGTATGATCTTGCTGACTGAGATACACTGTCAATTTTTATTTCTTTTGATGTCTGATGCCCTACGACACCATCCTGCGTAAGATAGTTATTTCTTTGATAATTTATTACTGATTGTTTTGTATAACTTCCAAAATATCCCGTTGCATCTCCCTGGAAAAATCCAAGTTTTTTCAAGTCGTTCTGCAAACTCGTTACCTCTGCGCTTTTGCTTCCCTGACTAAGCACAACGCCGCTTGTATAATAATCGGCAAATGCTTTGCTGACTGAAAAAGCCATTGTAAGAGCAAAAAACGCTAACATAATAAATAATTTCTTGTTCATAAACATTCTCCTCTCATGCCTACGAGGTTAGTTGACGGGTGCGGGATGAGGATACCCCTACTGCCCCTGCGAGCAGATTAACCCCAAAATTGCATCCCCCGTTCCTGTAAAGGATTAGGCAAATAATTATTTTCATGTCTCGAGTTAGGATTATAAGTTAGATTTCAGATGAGTTCAACCTGTAATATCTGGAATGAGTATTTTTATACAGTCATAAGATCATAGATTTAATTAAATAACATACAGTATTTATAAAAAAAACGCATGGATTTCTCCATGCGTTTCTTATACAAAAGTTATTTTACAACATCAATATAATCAATATTGGGTCCGCCATTTGCAGTTGTCGCAGTAGCTCTTACCAAGTTATTTCCAGCGTTAAGATTCACCTTAATTCCAACGTTACTCCATGTAGTCCATGTTTCTGTTGAGTTAAAATCGAGGTTGCTTACTGCCACATTATTGTTTACCATCACTTCCATGGGCCTGTTTACTGTTGTTCCGTTTGAATAAATAAAACTCAGAGAATATGTCCCTGCTGTCGGCGCGTATACAGTCCATTCAACATAACTTCCCACAACATTATCATAATTTACATAGCCGCTTCCGGTATATCCCGTATTGACGCTTTCAGTGGTTCCAAGAGAGATATAAGCCTCTTCAGCCTGATATATAGTTGATGTTGGCGTTGCAACCGCATTAAACTTTAACGCGATTAGTATAACATCTCCCATATTAATTACCCCATCTTTGTTCAGGTCACACCTCTTATTGGTATCTGAAACCTGAGCATTAAAGCTTCTGGCAATCATAATAACATCAGCCATATTTACCACATTATCACCATTTATATCTTCAACCATCAATGTTGCTGTACTTGTAACTACAGGTGTATTTGTCGGTGTATTCGTGGGTGTATTCGTAGATACGGATGGTTTTACTGTTGGTGTATTTGTTGGTGTAACTGATGAAGTATTTAAGGGTAGCTTTAGATTTTCATATGCAATACGGGCAAGCTGGGTAGCTCCTGCTCGGTTCGGATGCAATGAGTCTCCTGTCATATACAAGGCAAGGGTAGCATCCGGGCCAATAGATGTAAAATACGCTGAACTTAAAACATTAAGATCCAATAACTGTACATTTTCTTCCTTTGCTAAAGCTACAATTGACGGTCTGTACCATCTGTTTTCAGCATTGTGGACACCGGACGAATTAAAATCAGTCGCTCTTCCTTGAGGAGTTGATAGCACAACAGTTGCTCCTGTAGCCTTTGACTTGACCACCATATCACGCATTATTTCTTTGAACTGAGCCTCTGTTGTCTCATTCTTAGAATTAGTATCGTTTATACCAAGCTGCAATATAAAATAGTCTCCAGGCTTAAGATATTTCATAATTGCTTCAAATTGGCCATCATCCCGGAAGCCTCTTGCAAATTGGCCGCTTGACGCCATATTTCTTATTTGAAAATATGTAGAACTTACATACTTAGGCAACATTTGCCCCCATCCTGCTTGTACGCTTGTGTCCAATGGATAGTAGTTACATACCGTAGAGTCTCCGCCGATATATATAGTCCTGTTTGTTACAGGATTATCCGACAGTTTCTTGATTTCAAGCGCGCTTAAGGTAAACGCGGTACCCGTTTTGCCTTCAGTTACAAGTATATTTAGCTGTCCATCGGTAATAGGAATCTGGAATTTATCCACCGCATTATTGCCTGTCATATTTATAATCTGAAAGACACCTTCTGCCGCTACGCTTGCTCTTGCCGTATCTCCCAAAGTCACCTTGACTTCATATAATCCGTTAGGAAGGTCTACATTGAAGGTATTTGAGCTTTTTGTTCCGTAAGTCAGGAACTGAACTGCGTCACTCCCCACACCGCTACCGGAAGCCGTGACATTTTTCATATTCGAAGGAGTATTAAAGCCATAACCTAATGTCTTGCTATACGCTGTTGAAGCGCTTACGCCAGTATAACCTGATTCAACTTTACCTCCGCCAAAATCGAATTTATAATCCGTTGCCGCCTTTACATTCAAGCCAGTCATGTTGCAGGTTATAATTGATATTCCAAACAAAACGCATAAAATTTTTGATAATTTCTTTTTAAGCATTTGATTTCCCCCCTATTTTAAATAAAATCCGACAAAGTCTGGAGCTATTTTATTACCTCAAGATAATCAATATTAGGTCCGCCATTTGCAGTAATTGCAGTTGCTCTTATAAGGTTATTTCCAGCGTTGAGATTTGCGTTTATCCCAGTAGTCTTCCATGTAGTCCATACTCCTGTTGAATCAAAATCAAGGCTGCCAGTTACAACGCCATCATTAACTTTTACTTCCAGCGGCCTATTTACTGTTGTACCATTTGCATATATAAAATTTAGCAAATATGTTCCAGCGGCAGGAGCATATACAGTCCATTCGATATAGCTTCCTGTAACGTTATCATAATTAATATAACCGCTTCCTGTATATCCTGTATTTATGCTTTCAACAACTCCAAGCGAGAAGTTAGCCTGCTCCGCCTGATAGATGGTAGATACAGGTAATGTTGATGCTACAGCATTAAATTTAACAGCGATCTTTATGACGTCGCTCATGTTAATTACTCCGTCCATATTCAAATCACACTTCTTATTGGTTTCTGAGACTTGAGAATTAAAACTTCTGGCAATCATAATTACATCTGCCATATTTACCACATTGTCGCCGTTAATATCTTCGGGAAGCAGTATTAATGTACTTGTCTCAACTGGTTTATTAGTCGGAGTCGCAACTGGCGCCTTTGTAGGTGTATTCGTTGGATTTATGGTATTTGTAGGAGTCGTTGTTGAAGAGCTTAAAACATATTTGGAAATGGCAAGATTCAGTCCTTTAACGCCCTCGGATACAAGTCTAGCAATCTGAGTTGCCCCTTTATCAGTAAAATGCGTATAATCAGTTCCGTTTGATGATACCATATAGAAAGGATATACTTGATTATACCCTATAGAGGTATAATAGTTTATGCTTTTTGTCATTAGATCAATGCATCCTACATTTTTTTCTACTGCAACTTCTTTCATGGCTGTACAATAAGCAGGAAAATCATTTTTAAATACTCCGTTTGTGTAGTTAAGTCTTGCCACAGGAGTAATTAAAACAGGGATCGCGCCTTTTGAGCGAGCCCCATCAATGTATTGTCTAAGGTATTGTTTGTATTCGGTATTAGGTTCTGTGTAGCGTTCAGGCTTGCTT
>JAUZPS010000458.1 GCA_030705945.1 Bacillota bacterium | reverse complement strand
CTCGTCAACAATTAAACATACGCCAACTCCAATATGTAAAGCGACAAATACACCAACACTTACTCCAAAGCGGACGCCAACATCAACACCAACACCAGCGTCAACATCAACACCGACATCTACTTCAACATTAACACCAACACCAACACCAACACAAACGTCAACATCCACCCCAACACCAACATCCACCCCAACACCGACATCTACTTCAACACCAACTACAACACCAACATCAACTCCAACTCCAACAATAACCCCAACACCAACAAATAAGCCCTACATTCCAGGATATATAGACATCCCAGAGAATGGCGCTATAATAGCGAATGGTTTTATTAGTCTGGCGGATTGTATTATCAAAAACATTGATGGAGCTGGAATAATAGTAAGTGATACGGGGACATTATATTTGGCGCAGAGCAAAATTGAAAATTGCGAAGCTGGAGTTATATGCAGAGGCTATTTAAGCGCTGTATTGACTGATTTTATGAGCCTGAAAACCGGATTGTATTCAGATTCGATTCAGAATGTAAATGTTTCTTTGAGTAATTTCATTGAAAATAGAGACTATGGATTATACAATAATAATGATAATTTTATAGTGGACGCTCAGAACAACTATTGGTCCTCTGCTCAAGGCCCGTCAGTATTTGATGCGTCAAGTGGGCTGTGGAATGGCGATGGCGCGCGAATATGGGGCAACGTAGACTTCCAGAACTGGTCAACAAATTAGCATGCGATATTATTAGCAAATTAGTAGGCAACATTATTGATGGAGGGAATTTTTAATGAAGGAAATATATTTTAATGCTCAGCATTCTCCTATTGGCGCTTTTTCAAGCTTTACCCTTGGATATCCCAATGCAAAAGGGGGACTTGGATTAGAATTAGGTAAACCTGCTGACCAGAATGTTTATATTGGTTTGCAGTCGTCAGATGGAGAACATTATGATGCATTGCCTTTCTATCAATATACTGAGGACGATAGAAAAAGATTTGATGTTGAAAGAATAGGTGAGGATAGAAATAACGCGTATTTAATAGAGCCTTTTGATAAGGAACAAATAAAAAGGGATTTCAAGCTATCGACAGATACATGGTATGCAGGTGATCTGGAATTTAAAATATATTCACCTGCAAGATCAATCCCAGACCCGGAAAACTGTACAGAAGGCGATTTAAAGAAAGTAATTCTGCCTGCTGTGTTTGCAGAAATAACAATTGACAATACCAATGGCAAGCGCAGCCGGAGAGCGTTTTTTGGGTACAAGGGCAATATGCCTGCTACAAATATGAGGAAAATAGATTTTGCCAATGATAAATACTTCGGTGTAGGAGAAGGTAGAAACACCGCTTTAGTATCTGCCGGTAGGTATGTTAGAACTGCAATAGGTTTTAGCATGGAAGAAATTTTAAGTTGTAAGCTCGAAGAGAATTGGACTACCGGACTGGGATATTGTGGAGCTATTATCATTGACGCGCCCCCTGGAGAGAAAATAACAATTCCGTTTGCTATATGTTTTTATAGGGGTGGAATAGTAACTACAGGTATGGAAATGTCATATATGTATGGCAGGTTTTTTAAAGATATTGAAGCTGTTGCTGAATTTTCAATTGATAATTTTAAGGAACTGACAGATGCGTGTATTGAAGATAATAATCTTGTGGAGAACTCTGATCTTACTGATAATCGTAAGTTTATGCTTGCGCAGGCTGTCAGAAGTTATTATGGCTCCACGGAACTTCTCGATTATGACGGAAAACCCTTCTGGATAGTTAATGAAGGCGAATACCTTATGATGAATACTCTGGATCTGACTGTGGATATGGTGTTTTACGAATTGAGAATGAACCCATGGACCGTCAGGAATGTTTTGGATAATTTTTCTCAAAGATATAGTTATATTGATAAAGTAAGTTATCCTAATGATAATAAGATGTATCAGGGAGGAATAAGTTTTACCCACGATATGGGAGTGATGAATAGCTTCTCAAGGCATGGACATTCCGCCTATGAGAAGTACGGAATCAGTGGTTGTTTCTCTCATATGACCCATGAGCAGCTTGTAAACTGGTGCTGCTGCGCCTTTGTGTACGCAAGCCATACAAATGATAAGTTATGGATAGATAAAAATTTAAATTTGCTAAATGAATGTTTTCAAAGCATTATAAACAGAGATGATGCGGATCCTGAAAACAGGGACGGAATTATGGGCCTGGACAGTTCAAGGACCATGGGCGGAGCAGAAATAACGACGTACGACAGCCTTGACGTATCATTGGGCCAGGCAAGAGGCAACATATATTTGGCGAGTAAATGCTGGGCTGTTTATGTAATGTTTGAAAACATTTTCAGAGAAAAAGGCATTAAGGAGCAAGCTGAGTTAGCAAGCAGCCAAGCGAGAAAGTGCGCGAATACCATAATTAAAAATATCAACAAAGAAGGTTTTATACCTGCCGTAATAGGGGAAGACATAGAGTCAGCAATTATTCCAGCTGTTGAAGGGCTAATTTTTCCATATTTTACAAAAAATAATGAAGCTCTGGATGAAAATGGTCCTTATGGAGACTATATAAAAGCATTAAAAAATCATGTTAACGCAATAATGAGGCAAGGTATTTGTATGTTTGAGGATGGCGGATGGAAAATATCTTCCACAAGTAATAATTCATGGCCCAGCAAAATTTACTTGTGCCAGTTTGTAATGTGTAATATACTTGAAATTGATCTGAAAGATACGTTACAGAGCTCTGATGATGTTCATGTCTCGTGGTTGGTAAAAGGAGAGAATGCTTATTGGTGTTTCAGTGATCAGATTCTTTCAGGAAAGGCAATTGGAAGTAAATATTATCCACGAGGTGTGACAAATATACTATGGCTGCATGTTTTGTGATAAACGTTTTCATAACTGATGGAGATCTCAGAACATATACCCATATTAAAGTTATTGATAACCCTGAATTTGGCAGTGTAAAATAACGAATGTTTTATAATATTTGGTAAAACACAAAGTTATCAACAAAAGATTTGAGAGTAATCAAGTTGCGCACATACTTATCAACATTATCCACAGGTAATTTTGTGGTAAAAATGTGGATAGGGGTATAAGGGGAAGGGATAGTTTTAAATGAAGAAATTTGAAATAAAATCCGATTATAAACCAAGGGGTGATCAGCCTAAGGCCATTGAGCTCTTGAGCGAAGGCGTCAAAAAGGGTCTGGAGCATCAGACTCTGCTTGGAGTTACAGGTTCGGGTAAAACTTATACAATCGCAAATGTTATAGAAAAGGTTCAGAAGCCTACGCTTGTGATAGCTCATAATAAAACTCTGGCAGCTCAGCTGTGCAGCGAGTTCAAAGAGTTTTTTCCTGACAATGCCGTTGAGTATTTTGTCAGTTACTATGACTATTATCAGCCAGAAGCCTATATTCCGTCTACAGATACTTATATTGAAAAGGATTCATCCATAAATGACGAAATAGATAAATTGCGTCACTCAGCTACCGCCTCGCTCTTTGAGCGAAGAGATGTTATAATTGTAGCCAGTGTGTCATGTATATATGGTTTGGGAGATCCGGAGGATTATACGGACCTTATGCTTTCTTTAAGACCGGGTATGAGAAAAGACAGGGATGATATTATAAGAAAGCTGGTCGATCTTCAGTATGAACGTAATGAAATAGACTTCAGAAGAAGCAAATTCAGAGCAAAAGGCGACGTTTTAGAAGTGTTTCCAGCATCTTCCTCTGAAAACGTTATCCGGATTGAATTCTTTGGAGACGAGATTGAAAAAATAACCGAAATTGATTCATTGACAGGCGAAATAAAAGGGATACGCACTCATGTATCAATTTTCCCCGCATCCCACTACGCTACTACTAGGGCTAAGATGGAGAAGGCTATAATTACTATCGAACAGGAGTTGGAAGAAAGACTTAAGGAATTGAAATCAGAAGGAAAATTACTTGAAGCTCAAAGGCTTGAACAGAGGACAAGGTATGACCTTGAGATGCTTCAGGAGGTAGGTTTTTGTCAGGGGATTGAAAACTACTCAAGGCATATAAGCGGACGAACCCCAGGGAGCGCTCCGTTTACCCTTATAGACTATTTCCCGAAGGACTTCTTATTAGTTATTGACGAATCCCATGTATCGGTGCCGCAAATAGGAGCTATGTACAATGG
>JAUZPS010000457.1 GCA_030705945.1 Bacillota bacterium | reverse complement strand
CTATCCTATTAAGTATCGCTACAAATGGGCTTTCCGATGTCGAAACTGTATTCCATGGTGTCAGGAGAACAATAAATAGAATTGAGAAGCAATATAGAATTATAACCGAAAACGCAATTGTATAAATGGCTGGAGGCGCATTCTTTTCAGGCTCCTCAGTCTCAGCTATAGCAAGGCCGATAATTCCCGTTCCCGTGAAAGAAAACAGAACCATTATCATAGACGCCATTATCCCATTTACACCTTTAGGCATAAAACTTTCAACAGAATGAAAAATTGGAGCAGGTTTAAATGTCCCTGACGAAATAATGCCGCTGACAGCAAGAAATCCAAAAATAATAAATATTACAAGCGCAATTACTTTTGTAGCTGCAAGCCAACTCTCTATCCTGCTTAGTCCTCTCGCGTCCTTCAAATTTATAACAGTCATGATTACAGTATAAATTAAGCAAAAAATCCACAGAGGAATATGAGGAAACCATAATTTTGTAAAAATTGCCGCAGCCGCAACCTCGCTTGCCATTCCAAGCACACCGCTGCACCAGAACATCCAACCGTTAACAAACCCTATCCATGGACCAAATACTTCTGACGCATGCGTCCTAAAGGAACCTGGAGCTGGATTTATAATGGACATTTCCGTTATGAACATTACCTCCAATAGCATAATAATCCCACCAACAGCATAGGAAATTACAGCCGCCGGTCCTGCCAATGCAATTACGCTTCCGCTTCCTAAAAAAATCCCTGAACCAATAATATTTCCAAGGGCCATAATTATAAGATGATTTTTATTAAATCCTTTTTTAGCAGGATGTTTTTCCAAATTATATCTCCTTTAATCAGTTGTTTATTTGTTGAATTTATTTTAGCCGCATTCAACTCAAATAATGCTGATTATTTTAGTTTGTATTGGTATTGATTTTATTGCAAAATATCATAGATAAAAAAAATGCAGAAAGATTTCAAAATCCTTCCGCATTTTCTATAAGCTCTTAATGCTATTATTCTTGAATGATAATCATTCCATCGCCTGTCTGTTGGATCCATCCAAATTTATTCTATAGTACTTATTTCCATCAGACGCATTTTTATAGTATATATAATTATTCACTATTTCTATATCCGCATTGGTTGCGTCTGTGACACTGTCAGATGTTAGCTTAGTTCTTTCCGTTCCATCCTTTTTGATTTTATATACACTTTTTTTATCAGAGTTATTTATATAATACACCCAGTCGTTCATTATATGTTCATTATGAACAAACCAGAAATTTACGCCGCCGTCGCTTCTCGGTTTAAAGCCAAAAGGCTCATCATTACTTATATTTGATTTATTATTTCCATTCGGGTCCGATTTAACCAGTCTTCCTCCTACCCCATAGTTAAAAGCCTTATAAAACATTGTATCATCTATAATATCGACCCATATAGCCGCAGCGTCTGAATTTACAGCAGTCTGATTTAATCCATCCTGATTCATGCGGTAAATTTTATAGTCTTTAATAAAGTAAATATTATCTCCGGCTGTTTCCATGTCACAAGTCGAACCTTCACTTAACTTGGTTTTAGATGAACCGTCTGTTTTTATTTTATAAACTTTGTTTCCATCAGTTTCGTTGATATAATAAATCCAGTCACCAAGAATCGCGATCTGAATCGCCCTATCGTTACCAAGCTTTAGTTTGTTCTTACCATCGAGAGACATTTTTACAATATTCTTATTGGCATCTATAAAATAGTATTGATTTTCAGTTATAATAGTATTTCTTTTTTCCCTGATATTCATATCATAGGAAGCGCTACCGTTATTGCAAGCGGGAAAGGCTCCTCTATCCCATGAATACTCAATTCCCATTTGCTTATCGGATAAATTGAAATATTTATGAGTCAGTTCACTTCTGCCATCTTCATACACAGGGTCATTGGCAGTTGCGTCAACCTGATAGTAAACATCGTTTATCTTTACTATATTCCATGCATGTTTCCACTTTGTTCCGTTGGATCTTGTAGTAGCGAGAGCTCCATTTAAAAAGTCAGCGTCTCCAATTACCGTGTAGCATTCAATACCAGCTGCGTTCAGCAGAATCTGAAGCGCAGTCGCATAACCGTCGCATACCGCAATATTTTCTATCAACGCTCCGTAAGCGCAATGCCTTTGCGGAGGCAGAGTGTCCTTAATAAAATTTAATCTATCATACTTCACATGAGTTACAACATAATCATGCAATATAAGCTCCTTATCCATTTCGGTCATTCCTGGCTTTACTACATTGGCAATAATATCCTTAACCTTTTTATCGAGCTTTTCATATTTGTCAAACAA
This sequence comes from Bacillota bacterium, assembly GCA_030705945.1. GTDB lineage: Bacteria > Bacillota > Clostridia > Acetivibrionales > DSM-2933 > Pseudobacteroides. The sequence goes on along the minus strand of JAUZPS010000457.1, from coordinate 1,859 downwards.
CTGCTGATTTATTTTCTCAGGATTGTCAAAATCCATAATATATAACTTCTTAATATTCTTAAAGCCCTTTATAACGCTTATATCTGTAAGCGGATTTGAGAGTAAATAAAGATACTGCAGCTTACTCAATTTTGAAAGCGAGGATATATCAAAAATCTGGTTAGCGCATAAATCAAGAGCTGTAATGCCTGTCAACTCTCTAAGGGGACTTAAATCCCTGATCTGATTCTCTGCAAGCAGCGCTGTTGTAAGTTTAGTCAAGTTCTTTAATGGAGAAATATCTTTGACTTCATTTTTCTTAATCTCTAATGAGCTTAGATTTGTTAATGAGCCAAGGTATGTAATATCCTTTATGTCGTTCTGATTTAATTTCAGTTCCGTAAGAGCCTTAAAGTACTGAAGGCCTTCAATATTTGATATTTTTTGATTCTCAAGATTCAAACTTTTAATGTTCTTCACATCTGTTGTTGTAATACTGCTTCCAGTAGACTTTTTCAAGGCTTTTCTGATACCTGCTTCAAGGTTTGCATCTGTAAACTTTATAACCTTAGGAGGTATAATACTGACGATTTTTTCTTTCGCTTTCCAATAAACATCTGTTCCAAGACTTTCAGCAATAAACCTTGTTGGAACAAGTGTCCTTCCGTTAATTATTTTAGGCGGTACATCAATTTTTATTAGTTTACCGTTAACATATGCGTTTTGATTGTTAATAGTCAGCTTGACAGTTCTTCCCTGTTTTTGTCCTGTTACGGTCTTGGTCTTCTGATCCCATGAAACTGACGCCCCGAGTTCCTCAAATATTACCCTTAAAGGTACTAGCGTCCTGCCGGAAATAATGGTCGGCGGAACATCAAAGTTCAAAAACCTGTCGTCTATTGCTACCTTAATTTGGCTATCATCAGCCGCAAAAGCTTCCGACTTAAATAAAGCAAAACTTGAACATAACAGCAGCGCCGAAACTGCCATTGCAAAAAGCGTGAGATTTATACTTCTCTTCATGCTCATTTATTTCTCCCCTTCATCCATAAAAAAATATTCACTTGCCTATACAATGTATTAATCTCACATTTCTCTAGTAAGAGATAAACCAGAACTTTAATATACTATCGACAAGAAAAAGATTTTTTGCGCCTGATAATGTGAGATAAGACTTTCTACCATGTCCTTCCTTTTTTTACATCATCCATAACAGTTTTAGTTAAGTCATACCAGAAAACCTGACCATGTCTTACAAGGCTTTTATCTTCAGGAGCCGAAGGTTCTGTGAGCAAATCGTGTTCAATTGGAAAGCTCTGCCCGTATTCGCTTCCATCCCCGATTCCCCAGCTGTTTTCAAGCTTTGAGAAGTTTATCATCTTTGCTCCTTTTGCTGCATAATTTTTATTACCTGTAATATTAAAAATTACAAGAAGACTTTTGAACCGGGCTTTATAATTCAGACCAGGATCAGGCTCCTTAACGCTTACTATCTTGGCGTTATATGGGAGGAAATAACTGAGATACCATGTGTTATAATCAGGTCTTAAGGCGTCAGGAGTCTTCATGAGCTTGCGATCAAGTGTGATTTCCTTTGATTTCAAATAATAGTCACTGGATGGATCTGCGATATTTAAAAGCTTCCCCGATTTATTCAGGGCAAATATTTTAACCGGCGTAAGGGTATTCGCATTATCCATGCCATAAAAGCTCACGCTTACTTTAATACTGCTGTCTGAGTTCTCAAAACCTATAGTGTCAAGACTAAAATCAAGGCTGTATCCCATCTTAATACCAACGCCTTCCTTGTTTTTGTATACCGGCATATCATTTACAGGGATGCCTGTATTAGAAAGCTTCGTGGCAGTGTTATCTATATT
>JAUZPS010000456.1 GCA_030705945.1 Bacillota bacterium | reverse complement strand
GGTGAAATGATTATTCTAGATAGGTTTGGAGGTAATAATCCGTTAGCTGATTTAGAGCCTGTTGCTACTACTAATGATATACTTAATCTTCAGAATCAGGTTAAAGAAGTTAAAATACAGGAGTGCTTGAAAGAATACATAGTAGATATTGTTGAAGCAACGCGAAAAAGCTCTGAAGTAGTTTTAGGTGGAAGTCCTAGAGGAAGTCTCAACCTCTATAGAGCGTCAAAGGCATGGGCTTTTATTAAGGGCAGGGAATATGTTGTTCCGGATGATATTCAGGAAATGGCTGTCCCTGTATTGGCTCACAGGATCATAATGGGTTCAGGCGCCAAGATGAAGAATATTACTGCAGCTGATGTTGTGAATGACTCAATTAAGAATGTTAAAGCGCCTGTGTTATAGATATAAATAAGGGCGTTTCAAAAAATTCCTTGTTCAGGTTTATATGACGAAAGCCCATTATATCAAGTTTTTGAAACGACCAGTTATTTTTTTGATACTACCTAAATGATGAAAAGTTTTTTATCTTAAAAACAAAGGGATGAGGAGCATGAAAAATTTAATTGTTTATATTTCAATGGGTATTTTTCTGTATTTATACTCCTATTTTCTTGGCGGAGATAATACCATGTTAATGATTTATATGTTGATTTTTGCATTGTTGATATCAACAGTTACAACTCTGCCGTTAAAAGGCAGGATTGAATTTTCAATTGACGCTCCAACCGCTGAAGTTGAAAAGGGTGGAGTTGTAAAGGTAAACTTGAACATACATAACAAATCCTTTCTACCAATTCCCTTTATAGATGTTTCATTTCTTCAGAGCAACAATTTTAGTGTAGCTGGTTCATCTGATATCAGATTTTCACTGGGCTCAGGTAAGAAAAAGACAGTTTCAATCGAATACATAGCAAGAACCAGAGGCGTGAGCAGGATAGGCTTGGAAAGCCTTTTAATTAGGGACTATCTTGGCTTTTTCAAAGTAAATCTTACAAAACGTATAGATTTAAATAAGCGTTCAGGAGAAGTAACGGTTATTCCAAGACTATATAATATTAAGTTAAATAGTAAAATTATGCAGAATACTTCATTAGGGCTTATGTCTGAAGAAAACAGTATGGCTAACTCCAGTATGTTTACATTTACGGGAGAGCCTGGCTATGAATTCAGAGAATATGTGGCGGGAGATCCTTTACATAAGATACATTGGAAGCTTTCTGCCAAAAAGGATACTTTTATGGTTCGTAAAGATGAGGGTAGAGGTATTCCTAAAAAATGTCTTATTGTGGATCCAGGTCTGATAAAAGAGCAAACGAACAAAAGAAGTATATTTATTACTCGACTTTTTAGCAGGTCGGATAACGAACAAAAGGACGATACAATTTATATAGAAGAAAAGATTCTTGAAGCAATGCTTGCAGTAGCGCATGGAACTGTTATGACTTCAACCGAGGCGGAAATTTGGCTGTATGTGGAAGGACAATGGCAGCAGTTTATAATAAGGGATAAAAAGAATATCAGTGAAATTCAGAACAGACTTGCGGCTTATGATTTTGTAAATTCTCAGGATTTTAAAGCCAGCCGTCTTCCTATAGAAGAACTTATGGAAAAAAAGAAAAAAAGCCGCGATTTCAAAGGCGGAGAAGTAATTGTATTTTCTGGATTGGATGACGGCCAGCTTCAAAATGCTATATCCGACCTCAATAACAACAAATATTATGTCAATTTGGTTTTAGTTAAAGCCGTTGACGACAACGTAAGCGAAAGTAAACTACAAGTTGTACAGAATGACCAGAGTAGTATTTATGAAGTGCCTGTGGATATGGATATTTCAGAGGCATTTATATAAAAAGCACTATTAATCTTACATTTGACGGAGCAAAATAACGAACGCTTTAACGTTATTTTGCGATAGGCAAATGTAAAAGATTAAATAGCGCTTTAATTTAGAAAGGAATGCATTAATATGAGACAACAGCTTTATGAACTGAAGGATAAATTCTTTGCTCTTATGTTTTCATTAACATTGACATGGTGGACTGTGGATGCTATTTTTGGCGCAAACCTGTTTCTGACTTTTTTTGTTGCGCTGCTCATTCACAGCCTATTGTTTCTGGCTATGATTAATTTAAGAAAAATGGGAAACAGGGGAGCTTTGTTATTTATACTTGGATCTGCAGTTTTTCTTCCCGCTGCTTTCTTAATATTGATGGAGACTGGGTATTCGCAGGGAACCCACTTTTTAGCATGGATTTTATCACAGTCAGATAATGGAGTTTTAATTCCTGGATTTTTGGTAGGCACGCTTCTTGTATCGGCATACTTCTTCTCGTCTACAGTATTTTATTTTACTTCTTTAAGATACAGGATGTCAGTTTTATTCCTTGTTGGATTTATTCCTTTTATGATTAATTCATCGAAGTCGGATAAGGAAATATCAATACCTTTTATCGCTTTTATGTGCTTTTTCTTTGCATTATTTGTTGAACGTTCTGTCTATAAAAATTCAGGTAAATCAAAATTTGAATTTAAAAAGGATTATTGGTATACAATTGCCATAGTTCTGTTTATTTCAGTCAGCGCGGCAATTTCAGCAATAATTCCTAAACCGTATACTGTTCCTCAAGTTGTATATATCGATTCAATAATTAATCAGACAATACAACCTATTGGGGCGGCAATGCAAAATGCAATGCAGAATCAGAACAATGCATTCAGGCTCTTTAATCCTATGGCGATGAAGAGGGAAAGCTATATTACGTCTTCAGGTGTGCCGGTCGGAAACAGAGTTCTATTTGATGTCGATTCTGAGGAACCGCTTTACTTAAGGGTACAGTGCTGGGATAAGTATGAAGATAACCACTGGTCAATTGGCGATACATATATGGAAAATAACTATACCTTAGATACTTTTGCGAGGAAAGAAGGGTATTTAAATAATTTGGTATCGTTAATAGGCAGGATTGATAAGATGTCATCTACACCTAAGACGTTAGAATCATTTAATAGTGTTTTAAAGTACAATTCGACTCCCCTGAAAACTAAAAAGGCGGTCATCACCTGTAATACAGCGTTTAATACATCTTTTCTCACACCGCCGGGTGTAATTTCTGTTCAAAGGGGTAAAAAGAATAATAAAGCTGTTACAATTGCAGAAAACTTAGTATGCAAGGGTAAAGGGGTCCCTATGCTAAATGAGAAATATACCGTTGAATATGTATCCCAGAATATTATCCCTGCTTCAAGAGAATTCCAGATAGTAAAGAAGCTTAACCGTAATTTAGCTGACGCTTTTTTGGATAAAAGTAATGAGCTAAGTTTGATTAAGGATAAGCTTGTTAACGTGGATGAGCTTGAGAGTATTTATTATACCCGCAGTGAGATTGAAGCTGCTTATAAATACTTTACCAACCTTCCAAAAGATCTTCCAATAAGAATTCATGATTTGGCAAAAAGTATAACAGCGCATAAAGACAGTGATTATCAGAAGGCGCTCGCAATTCAGAATTACTTTCATACATCAGGTTACAAGTACAGCTTAAAACCTCCGAGATTGCCTGAGGGTATGGATTATAACGATTTCTTTCTTTTTGAAAGTAAAAAAGGCGTTTGTGTTCAGTTTGCATCTTCAATGGTTATACTTGCCAGAGCCTGTGGTTTGCCTGCAAGGTATGTTGAGGGATATGTCGCAAAAGAAAAGGATCCCAAAACAGGCCACTATATCGTAAGGGATAAATACGCTCATGCCTTTCCGGAAGTTTATATTGCAGGATATGGTTGGATGGTATTTGAGCCCACAGTCAGCGCCGATGATTCAACAGAAAAATTTATTGCCTTTTTTAAAAGTATTGGCGAAAATTTTGCAGCTTTTGGTAATTTTGTTTACAAGCTATTTATCAGTTTACCAATATGGGTAAGGACATTTTTTATACCGATATTTTTAATTGCAGCAGTTTTAATAATCAGGATGATAATTATACTAAGGAAAAGCGTGTGGAGAAGAAACGTGATAAAAAGCCAGGGACATAAATCGTTAGAGAGTATTTTTAAGAAAATTACTGTTTTGCTGAATAAAATAAATTTGGATATGAAAGTTCATGAGACGCCATCGGGTTATTCTGCCAGAGTACTTGAGGAAACCGGGATTGAGATATCAGATTTATCTGAGATATTCAATAAATC
>JAUZPS010000455.1 GCA_030705945.1 Bacillota bacterium | reverse complement strand
TTTATATATTTATTTACATCGTTTCGATGCATAAATCCATTTTACTGGTGGGTCATACTTGTTCAATCTTGAGTAGTAACAATTTTTTAATAGTTTCATGTACAGATTCTAGGTTCAATTATTGTTACTCTTTCTTGACTTATGAGTTTTCAAAATATACTATTGAACTAATAAGTTATTATGCAATTGTTTCATTTTTATTAGGAATTTATTATATAACCACTTACGATTACTATATAAAAAGCGATTAATCTATTACATTTGACTATCACAAAATAACGTTAAAGCGTTCGTTATTTTGCTCTGTTAAATGTAAGATTAATAGCGCTTTTTATATAGTATACGATAATGGGAGAACACGTTTATTTAATTCATACTGATTTGAGTTCGAGGGAGTATCAATATGAACCCTGATTAGTCGGAAATATGGTGAAAGTATTAGTGGCAAATATAAAATTTGGATTGAGGCAGAAGAGTGGGCTGAAGGTGAATTTGAAGGAATATTTAGACAGTGTATATAAAACTGGTAATAAAAGGTAGGCGTAGAGAGTTGAAGAGAAATATGGATGGAAAATGGCAATGGTTTTCTGTCAAACTAATATTTGAGAGTATTATTTCCGGTGAACCTGAACCAGATACTATTGATAAGAACTATACAAATAAATATAAAACCTATGAAGAATCTATTTATCAGGTACAGGGGAAAAAGAAACATCTGAGATAATTAATTTGAATCAATAATCCTAAGTCCTCGGTAAAATGCATTTTCTATCCAGATACTCTTACCTTTTGATTGTGTATTATTGATATTGGTGAGTGTTGTTGCTGTAACGAGCCTTCTTAGTATATGCTTTATACTGATTATGCTTCAAATGAAAGTCCAATAGTTGATTTATAAATAAATAGTATTTTTTTAGAAAAGAAATAGCATATCCTGTAAATATAATTTTGCTTAGATAGTGGATAAGTGAGGACTGATATATGTTAAAAAAGAGATATTTAATTTTTATCTTGTTACTAGGAATTGCAAGTATTATTATAAAAGTCTATTTATTTCCGTCCCAGGTACAGGAATCCAAATCACATATAACTAAGGTATATTCTATTTATTTATTCAAGAGTTCAAACACCCTGATTGAAACAAATAATATTAAATTAGATGGCACTTTATATAAAGATTCAAAGCATAGAGATAATTTTATTGGTACAATCACGTTTCAAGGAATTTCAACTAGCATTAATACACTATCTTTAGATAAAAAAGCGATCTTCTCTGAAATAGATGAACGCAATTTTTATCCAATCGGAAATTCTGAAAAATTAAACAGTGGTCTGAGTAAGATAAATACATTCATTGCTGTATCAAAAGATTTTACTACAATCTATGGATACACAAACGATATAAGAAAAAGTTATGGAAAAAAAAGCTATTTTAAATCAAATAAAAATTTAAAAACATTTTTGGACTAATAAGTTATAGGATAGAAATAGAAAAAGCGGATTAATAGCTTTAGGCCTTAAAGATGTTATTTCAAACGAGGTAACAGACAAAGAATTCCATTTGGGACATTCGCTATATGGCTCCTTACGATTTGAGGTAGTACACTTTGGTTTCCAGTTCAATGGATTCAAAACATATAACATCCTTATAAATCCATAATAAAATTGGACTATAAAGAAGTACATTATCTTTTAATTTAATATTATTTTGGGAGGGATTTCAATGAAAAAGTGTATTAAGATTAGAAAATTACTGGTTGTTATGGCAGCTACTTTAGCATGTACTGCGGGAATTATGATTGAAAGCCATGCAGTGCAAGTTGTTCCTCAAATAGGTGGGTATATTGCTGCTGAACCTGAAGCTTCTAGTGAAGGTTTCAAGGTTGAAATAATACAGCCGAAGTTTGAAGCGTATACCAATGCAAATGGATTTTACAGGTTTAATACTGATGATCGAGTAGCGACTCAAAGTATATGTACATTTAAAATATCAAAAAAAGGCTATTTGACAAGATATATAAGTAATGTACCTTTCAATAGCTATAATATATCCATTGGGACAGCCAAAGAGCCTGTGAGCATTTTAGCCGGAGATGTAAATAGCGATGATACAATAAATATGAATGATATTGTTCTGATGGCAAAGGCATTTAACACTACTTCAACTGACAATGAATTTAATGAAGCAGCTGATATGAATTTTGATAAATCAATTAATATGTCTGACGTTGTTATAATAGCAAAAAACTTTAACAAGTCTTCTTCAGATTATGGTGTACCTGTTATTGAATGAGAAGGTAATATTAATTTGCCAACTGTAAAGTCATAAAGGGTACTCCGCTTTAAAATCCCCGGAGGCGCACGCCCTGACTTTTCCAACATGTCGATGATTTGTAATATACTTCGCCGCCGATTTTCTCTTCGCAGCATTGCAGCTTCTTCCAAGTACTGCGCCCGAATAGTTGGGAAAAACGGCATAGTAATGCCTAAAGGTTAAAACTTTTCTATGTCTGGAAAGTCAAGTTAAGCCAGCTTGTTATCCCATAATCGAAAAGTATATTTTTATTTGTTACTGCAATAAAAATTTTTTTAAAGATGGATTTTACGATATCAAAAATGTTTTAAATTGGAGTACTTGCGGGTCTGAAACCAGGTTTTGAATTGTTTTAGCTACCGAGTTATATTTTGTTATTTGCGGTAGCTTTTCCTTTTTCCATTTTATCAAAAAGATCCGAAAGTTTATATTGGAATTTTATTTAATTCATAGATTTTTAAAGCCGGTACTGACAATATACATACTTTTCTTTGTAAAAACAAGTTGAATAAGGTATATGAAGATACTCATTACAGGTATGCCCTTATTCTTATATGCATTTGCCTTTTTTAGGTGTCTACCTACTGAATACTCTTTCATAAAGCAAGAAATTGATTTTAGTGTCTTTTCTTCTTTGGTATTATTTGATAGAATATTCATATGACAAATCCTCTATGATTGGTAATTTTAGATTATTTTGGTTGATAATATTTTACCATATTTTTGAGGATTTTGCCATGCTTTATGGTCGAAAATTATTGATTTTTCAAGGTTCAGACTGCTTTTTTATGTGCGAAGTTTGAGTTATTTAATATGTTTAGTTCGTATTATTTTTTAAAATACAAACAAGTTTAAATTAAGAATTATTTCATGAGGAAAAGATTAATGAAAACACTTATTTTTAATGGTTCACCAAGGAAAAATGGCGATACAATGGCTTTAGTAAATGAATTTATCTGCTACCTAAATGGTGAATATAAAATTATAGATGCATATGCTTGCAATATTAGACCTTGTATTGATTGCAGATACTGTTGGAAGAACGCTGGCTGTAGTATAAATGACGAAATGCAGGAAGTTTATAGTTACATTCAACAATGTGATAATATATTAATTGCATCACCACTTTACTTTTCAGAACTAACAGGACAATTATTAGCAGTGATGAGTAGATTGCAAACCTATTTTTGCTCAAGGTACTTTCGAAAAGAGACACCAATCAAGAGAGTAAAAAAAGGTGGAGTTATTATAGTAGGTGGGGGAGATGGAAGTGCCGAAAAGGCATATAACACAGCATGTATACTGTTACGCCATATGAATGCAATAGATATTGCGCCAATCGTTTACAGTCATAAAACAAATGATATTCCATCCTACGAAGATGTAAATGCAATGAAAAGTTCAAAGGATTTGGCTGTATTTTTTAATGAGACTGCTTAACAGTAAACATATTTTAAATTATAACTTTACTTATGGAATGAGGAATTGTATGAAAAAGCCTTCTGAAGATATTTTATATATAGAATTGAAATCAGGGTATTCCGATGATGAGCCTGCATGGATTGGAAGGGTAAAGTATTCCAAGACTGGGCAAACGGTTTATTTTAATAATAAAGGGTTCCAAAAGTACGCTGGAATATCTGGCAATTACATCGATGTAGAAACTGGTGAAGAGTATTGGATTTCTGGAGTTAAGAAAGGTTGAAAATATTTGCATATAGAGCATTTATAGAGGTATTAAAGGGTAATAAAAATTAGCATTATTAATACGCAACGGAGGTAAATTCCGTATTTTATAAGATATCAACAATTCGTATTATTTACATTAAGTGAAGGTGTAATAGAATGGAAAAATGGAAACTTGTTTGTTTTGACTTGGAT
>JAUZPS010000454.1 GCA_030705945.1 Bacillota bacterium | reverse complement strand
GTATCCTGTATAAATGTCAGATATCTTGATTTATCCTCATCAGATATAGACAATTCTTTTACAGACTTAACCAGTGTCTCCATAACAGAAATCGGATTGATACAATCCTGCTCGGATTCCGACAGCGTCGTGTCAATGGATTTCATTATGAATCTTGTTGAAATACCGGTCATACCCTCTCTCTGTGTTTCTTCCCTGAGCTCAAAAATGTCAATTTTTCTTGCCATTCCCTTTTCAACAATTTCCTCGCCATTATATATTTTCAGCTTCGTCATAGGATCAACTTTAGCTGATGGAGCAAGTCTCGATAAAATTGCGAACATTGACGCCACTTCAATGGTATGAGGAGCGATATGGGCTTTAAATCTACTCTTTTTCAATACTTTTTCGTATATCTTTATCTCCTCATTGAGCTCAAGGCAGTATGGAATTTCTATTTTTACAATCCTGTCCAAGATTGCCTCATTAGTATGGTCAGATTTGAACTTATTCCATTCTGCTTCATTTGAGTGCGCCAGTATTATACCGTCAAAATAAATCATTGATCCCTTACCGGGAGATGGTATAGACTTTTCCTGTGTAGCTGTGATCATGGTATGAAGATATTCCGTTTCATTCTTGAAAACTTCTATAAACTCTACAATACCGCGGTTACCTACGTTGAAGGCTCCATTTAGGGATAATACCCTTGGGTCGTCTTCAGGATACATATCAATTTTTGATATATCAACTGATCCAATAAGAACAGAAGTATCCTGATTATTTGGATCAACTGGAGGCACAACGCCAACGCCCTTTCTTGATCTTATGGAAAAACCTACTGTTTCTACAGGGAATTTTTCATATTCTCCTTTAAATTCATTCTTTAACCTATAACGGCATACAGGGCAAAGATCTCCTTCAATCTTTACGTTAAGTATTTCCTCAAATTGTTTTCTAAGGTGTTTAGGGATAAGGTGCAAAGGCTCTTCTCTAATAGGGCAGCCCTTTAAAGAATAAACCGGAGGGCTTATCTCAAGAGCCTTCTTGACAGCTTCCATAAGAGAAGACTTTCCTGAACCAACCGGTCCAACCAAATATAAAACTTGGCGGGCTTCTTCCCCTTGCATAGCTGCCGAATGAAAGTATCTTACCAATTTCATTATGGTTTTATCAATTCCGAAAAAATCATCCTCAAAGAATTTATATTTCTTTACCACATCATTTCCATAAATTCTTCTTAACCTTGGGTTCTCATCTGTTTTTATAACTTCTACGCCGGGTTGTGTTATAAGATTATACATCCTTTGATGCGCAAGCATAGCAATATCAGGGTTACCTTTAATCAAATCAAGATAATCAAGAAAGGTTCCCTCAAAATTTCCATTTTTTCTTTCTTCCCTATCCTTGCGAATAATACTCGAAATATCTACTTTTCCCATAGTAATTGCCCCCTTTAATCGGATTAATTGGTTCATGTAGTACAAAACCGCTGTAAGAATTTATTTCATAAATTAATCTTTTGCCGGCAATAGCTCTATCAAGCTGATAATCTTTTGTATTATACTGACAACAGATCATTTATATATGCCAGTTTTCAGTGGTTGCGCTACTAATTCTGCCTCAAATAAATTTTGTCAGCAGTATAGTATGTAAATATATTAAAAGTAAATTATCAAGGAACGCGAATTTGGAAAAATACCATTAAGATTAATAATTATTTTAATTTATAAATCGCAAAAAGATTATACATAAGCCAATGTAGTTAGAACATCTTTATTTGCATATATAATATTTTTCACTTTTTATAAATAATGGCGCTTGTATTACAAATTTAACAACCAATGTTAAAATTTTACTGCAAAACTTATAGCTAATTTACTCTGCCAGATTTTAAATTATTACGGCTCTAAATATAAATTTTAAAGGTAAAAATATTTATGAAACAAACCATATTTTTTACCAACTTCAGCTTCATTTTTATAATATTAACAAAGGATATATATATTACCTTATTTATTCAAATAATTTTTCTATTTAACTTATATAAGGGCGTTTCAAAAAATTCCTTGTTCAAGTTTATACGACGAGAACCCATTATATCAAGTTTTTGAAACGACCAGTTGCTAAGTTTTTTGATACTACCTAACTTACATGAAATATTAAATTTTACTTATATGTACCGGAAAATAAGAAAGCTTAAACAAAACTACAATATATTTTTATTAATTCTTTTTATCTTAAAAAAATATACTATTTATCTTGTCGTTTAATACCTTTCGTGAATTAGACATTAAAACTTTAATTTAGATCATTATTACAATAATTTTATCATAACTTGAGCAAAATAACTATATCCAGATTTATTATTAGTATATATTTTTTCCCATTATCCATCATTATTTTTAATGTTATAATTATTAAAAGTTAATATTTTTAATATTTAATATATTAAAATCAATTAATCATTTACATTTATCTATCGTAAAATACCTTAAAGCAGTCCGTGATTTTACTCTGCTAAATGTAAGATTAGTAGTGATTTTTATAATAGAAAGGTATGATTTCTATTAGGATTAATAAAGGCGCAATTATAAAAACTATATATATATTGACCGCTTTTCTTACCAGTTTGAGTTTATTTTTTCTTTCAGCATCTTTCTATTTGGAAAGAAGTATTATGTTGCCTGATTTTCATAAACAATTATTTGAAAAATTTAATATTTATTCATATACCCAGGAACAAATCAAGGAGTCGCTCAAGAAAATAAATATTAACCATACTAATCAGGATGCAAATAGTTCTGATCAATATGAAGTTTTATTTTTATTGCTTCAGAAATCAACTACCCCTGAATTCGTCAAAATGAATATTGATAATCTCAGTAATGGGCTTTTTTACTACTTTAATGGGAAAAGAATATTTCTCCCGGATATTAATTTAAATAATATTGACAGCTCTATAGGAGATACTAGAAGCCAATCGTCTGATGAAAATCAAAAGTTTACTTATGCTCTGTCAAAAATCAACAAAATCAATCTGAGCCTTGCGCTTCAATACTTTGACAGAAACGATATTATAGACAGGTTATCCGCAATTAAACTGTGTTTTTATTTAATAAAGATTATTCCCGGCTTTCTGATTTTAGCAGTTAGTTTATTTGTAATAATCGCTGCTATAATTTCGAAGAGCGCTTTAGGTTTAATAAAATGGGTAGCGATTTCATTTTTATTCTGCGCAGGTCTTTTGTTTGCAGGAGCATTGATATTGTTATTGCTGAATTTTACGCTAAAAGATCATTTATACCCAATTATTTCTTCAATACCATTGCCAGTTGATACATCGATATCATATTTAAAATATTGCATTAATAATATTTCAAGCTTTCTAGCTATTCTTGGCGTAATCATGGCAAGTTTATCAATCATACTTATTTTTCTTATAAAAATAAACATTAACAATTCAAATAGGAAAGAAAAAAATATAATTAAGAACATTAAGCTAACAAACTCTATAAAATATGGGGGATGCGCGCTATTGTTGATGATAGTTATATCGGTATTATTTTATAGATCATATATAGTAAAAAAAGAATTTTTGGAAAATAATTTTCCAACCACTATAGCAAGGCTTAGAAATTCAACCCCAGTAACTAAAATTATACCGGCAAAGGATACAACTATTTATTCACTGTCTGTTAAGTTAACTGATAAAAATGACAATAGTCCTATACCTGATATTCAAATGAACCTAACAGGTGAAACAATAAAAGGAAAGAACTATAATGTTACAATTAAATCTGATAATAACGGAGACGCTAAATTAACTCTAGATAAAGGCAACTTCAGACTGAGTTTTATTTCAAATAGCTTTCCATCGACCTTCCAGATTCCGTCTCCCATGTATTTTGAGTTAAAATCCGCCGGAACAACCATACTTTCTATAGAATTAGAAAGAACAAGCGACCAGAATAACCAAAAGTGGGGTATCGCGGAAGTAGAGGTCTTTGACAAGGATAACAAGCCATTCCCGAACGTTGAATTAAATGTTGGAGACAATTTATCCGCTCCCGGTAATCCTGACAGATTAATAGCAGTTACAAATTCTGAAGGTATTGCAGTATTCAGGCTTTATGAAGGAAGTTACAAAATAGGCTTTTCAACCGCCAAGCTTCCAAAGAATCTCATCCCCCCATCCCCTTTTGAAACCAAAGTAATTGCAAATAGT